>JAHAWR010000116.1 GCA_018383835.1 Candidatus Jordarchaeia archaeon
CTCTTTTGACCGAAAGATTTTATGGGCGGTAAACTTATTCTATTTTAGGGATGTTGGGAGGGTGCCTTTTGGTGCAGGACGTTCATGAGTTGATTTCTCTCCTGAAGAGGGCTGCTTCAACGCTCAAAGAGGCTTCAGTTAAGGTTAACGAGGTATTCTACACTCTTTCGACCGTCGTCGGCATGCTGGAATCATTCAAGCTTCCTGAGGCGCCAAAGGAGGTTGGCACAGCTGTTGAGGGAAAAGTCGAGGAGGTTGCTCCCTCAGAAGTCGTAGCCGTTGGGCCGCCTGAAGCGGCTAGGGGCGAAGCCGCCGCTAGGGCAGATGTTGCTGTTGAGGCTTCGGGGGAGGAGCGGCTGGTTAAAGTTTCCGAGAGGGTACGCAAGCCCATAGAGGACCGGTTTAAGAGGTTGGAGGCGCTCATCGTGGAGGGAACTAAGCCGGGCGAAATAGCCGAGGAACTCCTAAGCATGAAGTCATGGATCTACGAGGAATACCCGTCCTTTCTACCGATAGTTTACCACATAGACATGTGGTCTAGAAAGCTAAAGTCGTATGTTGGGCCCACTCTCTCACCAAGCGACAAGGATAGGCTTTTGTTCAGCGTGGCTGAGTGGAAAGAAAGAATGATGAAAGCTAAGTAGGGGGGAGCACGTTTTGGAGCGGATGCCCGCGGCGATAGGCTTCTACCCCGGTAACCCCGAGGAGCTGAGGCGCACGATAGAGTCGTGCTTCAAAGATAAGCATGGACCTGGGCGGATACCTAAGGTTAACGATGAGGGAGCTAGGCTGATCACGGGGTGCATTGCCCCCCACGCAGGCTACTACTACTCGGGCCCGGTTGCAGCCCACTTGTACAGTGCGCTAGCTGAGGACGGTAGACCGGAGTGCTTCGTCATGATGGGGCCAAGCCACATGGGATACCCGGGTGCATCCATAGTGAGGAGGGGGGTGTGGGCTCTCTCCTTCGGGAAAGCCGTGGTCGACTCTGAGCTCGCGGACGCCATGATGAAGCACGCCAGCATACTTCTGGACGAGCCGAGGGCCCACGCAAGGGAACACTCACTCGAGGTTCAACTCCCCTTCCTCCAGTACCTTTACAGCGAAGTTCGCTTCGTGCCGATAGCCTTCGGCCCAACGGACTATGAAACATGTATGGAAATTGGGGAGGGCGTGGCCGAGGCCGTGGAGGAGCTGGGCAGAGACGTCGTAGTCTTGGGAAGCACGGACCTAACACACTACGGCCCGATGTACGGGTACGCACCCGCCGGGACCTCCCCCATGGAAAAAGTTTTGAAGTGGATCTACGATACCGACGGCAAAATATTGGAAAAGGTCAGGGAAATGGATCCCGGTGGACTCTACATCCTCGTCCACGAGGAAGGCTTAACCATGTGTGGCGTGAACGCTATCGCAAGCATGATGGTCGCGGCGAAAAAGCTCGGAGCCAAGAGAGCTGAAATACTAAAGTACGCTACGAGTTATGATATAAGGGGGGGACAGGACGCCATAGTCGGATACCTCTCGGCGACTCTAACAAAGTGAGGCCACCTCCGGGCCACTCTAAATGCCGGGAAGTGGGGCCTCTAGGGAATTTTGCTACGCTACAGTTTAGGGTGCTCGCCGTACTTGTAGTATATCCTGCATGTCCCCTCCGAGCTGACCATGCAGGGGCCGTAGGGTTTCTGTGGGGTGCACGTTTTGCCGAAAAGCCTACACTCTGAAGGATATATTTTGCCTACCATTACGAGGTGGCAGTTGCACCCCGGGTTTATGTCCACATGCTTTATGGGCGTGAACTCGTACCTTTTCTCAGCGTCCACGTCCTCGAACTCCCTTTTCAGGAATAAGCCGGACTGGGGGATTCTCCCGATGCCCCTCCAGTCCGCGGTCGCCACATCGTAGACCTCGCTCATAAGCTTCTGCGCCTTCAAGTTCCCCTCCTCTCTGACGACTCTGCTGTACTCGTTCTCACATCTGGCCTCCCCGTCGCGTAGCTGCCTAAGAAGCATGAGGATAGCTAGTAGAACGTCATTTGGCTCGAAGCCCGCCACGACGGTTGGCATCTTGTAAGCTTCAGCGAAGACCCTGAATGCCCCTGCTCCTATTATGGCTGCGACGTGCCCGGGGCATATGAACCCATCTATATGTATGTCGCCTACGCCTAGGAGGAGCTCCATTGCCGGAGGGATCAGCCTGTGGTAGCACATTACGCTGAAGTTCTCCGGAACCCCCCTTAAAAGCTCGCTGGCGGTGGTCGGAGCGGTGGTCTCGAACCCCACTGAGACAAAGACCACCTCCTTTTCAGGGTTCCTGCGGGCGACCTCGACGGCGTCCGAGACGCTGTAAACCACCCTGACGTCTCCCCTCCTCGCCTTGGCCTCTAGGAGCGACATTCTCGTAGCGGGCACCATTAATAGATCTCCGAAAACGGTGACCGTCACTCCTCTTAGGGCGAGCTCGACTGCCCTGTCAAGCGCCACGGTCGGAGTCACGCAGACCGGGCATCCGGGGCCAGCGATAACTTCAACTTCTTCAGGCAGAAGGCTCCTCAGACCGAACCGGCTTATGGTCTGCTCGTGAATCGGGGCCAAGTGGCTGTCCCGCACACGTGCATGAACTTCACTTTCCGGCCCGGCCTCAGCCTTCTGATCTCCTCGGACACTTCTCTCGCAATCATAGCGCTCCTGAATTGTTCCGCAACATCCAATCCCTTCATCCGCACTAGGCTACCCGCCCCTCCTTTTTTTCATTTTTTCCTCCGCCAGAACGAGGTCATCGGCCGTATTAACGTTGAAGAAAGTTTCAAGCTCAGGGTCCAGCTCCTTTATGGTCATCGTCGAAACATAAAGGGGGCTGATCCTCTCCATGAGTCCCATCATGTCCCTGCGACCCGCCCTTAACGCCTCATCGGCAGCCTGCGAAGCCTTGCCGGCGTCGTAAACGGCAACTAGCGGCTCAATGTATCCGTTCGGCCACCTTGGAACCACCGCATCCCACCCCTCAGCTAGGCTTCTCAGGAAGGAGAGGACGACAGGATTCACTAAAGGTGCATCGCAGGGTAAAAGAAGAAGGTAGCCATTCCCTCGGTGCAAGAACGCTGTGTAGGCGCCTACAATAGGGGACCTGAATCCCGCCTCGACGTCCCGTATCACCTCAACTACGCCATCCAGCCTTTCAGCGTAACTCTCCACGTTGTCTGAGCCCGCCACCACGAAGATGTCCCTCGTCAGAGCCATGCACGCCTCTATAACGTGGAGGATCATTGGCTTCCCCGCTAGGCTCACCAGTCCCTTCTCCACACCCATCCTAGACGATGCCCCCCCAGCCAGTATGGCAGCCGAAAGCCACTTACTATCTCCGCGCACCAAGGACTCCAGCATCCCTCAGTATCTTTTCATGGTCGAACGCCAGATTAATGTCTGCAGCCCCCTCAAAGGTGAGCCTCCTCGCCTCCTTTGCATCAGTGGAGGCTCTCAGCTCACCCCCAACCTCCCTGCATAGGTACGCCACAGTAACCACGTGGCCTCTCGGATCCCTCTTCGGGTCATCATAGATCCCAATCACCCTCTCGATCTCGATTTCAAGACCTGTTTCCTCCTTCACCTCTCTCCTCAACGCCTCCTCCAGTCTCTCGCCGACCTCAACGAACCCCCCGGGGAGGGCGTAGTAGTCCTTGAAGGGGGGATTTAGCCTCTTAACAAAAATAATACTCCCGCCATCCTTACCTATTATTACAGCATCGACAGCCAAGAGGGGTGTTCTGGGCGGAGGCAACGGCATCACCTCCCTTTAACCCAATACCCAATGAAGACTTAAAGCTTCCTTATCCCTTCATCGTTAACCGTAACTTTCTCCGCTTCTCCTCCACCATCGACGCATCACATAGGGGGCAATACTCTAAACCTTCAACCGATATAATAGCACCACACGAAGAACACACCCTATCCTCAACCCTCATTTTTCTAGTGAGATCTTCGGCCGCCCTCACCATCCTCTTATCCTTAACCTGCAGGAACCCCCTCCTCGCATGTTCAGCAACCTCAGCCGCCTCCTTAAGTCTGCGCAGCTGCTTTAACGTGAATGCAAGCTCAAGCCTGTTCATGGCGGCGTCCCGCACATTCCCCAGCTCGTCGAAAAGCACTATGGCCCTCCTCCTAGCCTCAGCCTCATCCTCCAGCCACCCCATAAGCCTCAATGCCTCCGCCATGTTGGTGAGCGCCATAGCCTCCACATATCTCTCCCCGCCAATCTTAGCCTTCTCCACGGCTTCGCGGAGAAGCCTAAGCGCGTCCTCTGGCTTGTCCACCATCAAGTACGTTAGCCCCATGTTGCTCAGCACTCTCGCCTCAATAGTTGCTCCGGCCTCCCTAGCAACCTCGAGGGCTTTCTCATGGTACTTTAAGGCCTCCTCTAGCGGTCTTCCGAGGGAAGAGTAAGCCAGTCCTAGTCCACTGTAGCTTCTCGCCACCCCGGACTTATGCCCCGCCTGCTCGCACAGCTTTAACGCCTCCGTGAACACCTTCAGGCTCGCCTTAACTTTCCCATTCCTGTAGAGGGCGACCCCGAGGCTTATTGTTGCGTCCGCCAGCCGGCGCTTATCACTCCTGAGTCTCCTAACAGCCCTCCTCAAAACCCTTTCAGCTTTGCCAGTTTCACCTCTCACAAGGAAACTCTCCCCAAG
>JAHAWR010000114.1:0-3897 GCA_018383835.1 Candidatus Jordarchaeia archaeon
GTCTTCGAAGACTATTCTTAAGCAGTTGCCAAGGGAGGGAGAGAGAGTAGTCGTTGGGCCGGGATACGATGCAGGTGTCGTTGACATAGGAGATGGTTACGTGGCAGTGTTTAAGATAGAGTCACATAATCACCCCTCAGCACTTGACCCTTACAATGGCGCAGCTACGGGTATAGGAGGCATCGTGAGAGATGTACTTTGCATGGGAGCTAGGCCGATAGCGTTACTTGACTCGTTACGCTTTGGACCTCTGAAAAGTTCTCATTCAAGATGGCTTCTAAGATACGTCGTTAAGGGTATAGGCGACTATGGTAACTGTATAGGAGTTCCAACAGTCGCAGGAGAAATAGAATTTGATGAGAGCTTTGAAAGAAACTGCTTAGTGAATGTTGTATGCGTCGGCATAGCTAAGCGAGACGAGCTAGTACTTGCTAGGGCGGATAGACCTGGAGACTTAGTTTTACTCGTTGGAGGAACTACAGGTAGAGACGGCATTCATGGGGTTACATTTGCATCAAAGAGTTTAACCGAGGAGTCCGAGGAAGATAGACCTGCAGTACAGGTAGGTGATCCCTTCACAAAGAAGCTGCTGATAGAAGCAACCTTGGAAGCTGTCAGAACAGGATTTGTACATGGACTTAAGGATCTTGGAGGGGGAGGCCTCACCTGTGCTTCGTCAGAGATGTCATACAAGGGAAGAAAGGGGATGGAAATAGATATCTCAAAAGTTCATCTTAGAGAAGCGGGGATGACGCCGTTTGAAATCATGCTCTCAGAGTCGCAGGAGAGGATGCTCTTTATCGTTGACCCCATAGGCATAGACAAGGTAACATCCATAATGGACAAGTACGAGTTGCAGTGGAGCATTATAGGAAAGGTGATTGAGGAGGAAGAAGTTATAGTAAAGGAAGACGGAAAAGTTGTTGCACGCCTACCAACAAGAATTCTAGCAGACCCCCCAATTATTGACCGTGAAGCAAGAAGGCCATTATACTTGGATGAACTTCTCATGGTTAAGCCGCCACCCATGCCTTCAGACTTGTCTTCGACTTTGCTGAAGCTTTTATCTTCAGAGAACATCGCAAGCAAAGAGTGGGTCTACAGGCAATATGACCACGAGGTAGGCGTGAGGAGTGTAGTAAAGTGCGGGGAGGGAGACGCAGCGGTCCTAAGGATCTTGGGAGAAGATAAGGGGATTGCTGTGACAAGTGACTGTAATTCCAAACACTGCTATCTTAGCCCATATGATGGAGGAGCTGGGGCTGTGGCTGAAGCTTGCAGGAACATAGTTTCAGTTGGAGCCGAGCCAGTAGCTATAGTAGATGGCCTTAACTTTGGGAACCCGGAGAAGCCAGAAATCTTCTGGCAATTTAAAGAGGCGGTGCGAGGGATGGCAGACATGTGTAGAACCCTCAATTTACCATGCGTAGGAGGGAATGTGAGTTTCTATAATGAAGATGAGGTTACGAGAAGAGCTGTGAAGCCCTCTCCCATCGTCGTAGCTTTAGGAGTAGTCGAACCTCTAAGTAACGTGGTAACAATACCGTTTAAGGAGATTGGAGACGAAATTTTGATCGTAGGGGAAACTTTTAGGGAAATGGGAGGCTCAGAGTATTATTACGCCATTCATGGTATCGAGGGGGGCAAACCGCCTGTAGTCAGGTTTGAACTAGAGAAGAAAGCGTTGAAATTTGTACTAGAAGCCGCGAAAAAAGGTCTGCTCAAGGCGGTCCATGACTGTTCTAAAGGAGGCATTGCCGTAGCGCTGGCATTGATGAGTATTAAAAGTGGATTAGGAGCTAACATTGACGCTACAGCTATTCCTGCGGAGGAAATGCGGCTAGACGAACTCCTATTCTCCGAGTCTCATTCAAGGTTCATTATTTCAACTAGTAGTGAAATGGCTGAGGAGTGCTTTAAACTCGCGGAAGAACACCAAGTCACATTGTCTCGTATCGGGCGTGTTGAAGATGATGGAAGGTTCAATCTCAGATTTAAGGGAGAAAAAGTTTTGCTGTGTGAAGTAGACAATATGATTGAAGTTTGGGAAAGAAGTTTCCCGAAGCTCATGGGGTGGGGGTAATGTTGGAAAAGGTCAAGGAAAAATGCGGGGTAATAGCTATTTCAGCTCCTCATAAAAGCATTCAGGTTTCAAGGTATGTCTTTGATGGTTTAATGGCTCTCCAGCACAGAGGGCAGGAAGCCGCGGGGATCTATGTTTACAACGGCAAGAACATAGAGGGATATAAAGGACTTGGACTAGTTAGCGAGGTGTTCTCCACAAACACTTTATCGTGCTTGATGGGCAATGTAGCCATAGGTCATGTTAGGTATAGTACAACGGCTAAAAGCAATCTGGAGAACGCGCAACCATATCACTTCACTTCAACATACGCGAACTTCGCGCTGGCCTTTAATGGAACAATATCGAACTTCCTGTCACTGAGAAGAAAGCTTGAAGAAAAAGGACATGTTTTCACTTCTGACAATGACACAGAGGTTATAGCACACCTTGTGGCAGCCAACCTTCTTGAAGTTGAAGATTTCATGGAGGCGCTCACACTCGTAATGAATCAACTTAAAGGAGCTTATTCTATGGTTCTCATGACAGAGACAGGAGAGGTTTATGCTGTCAGGGATCCGCTAGGATTCAAGCCTCTATGCCTCGGCATTATACCCCAAAACGAGAGTTACATAGTGGCATCTGAAACGGCAGCAATCGATACGCTTGGAGGAGAATTCATAACCGACATTGCCCCCGGCGAGATCGTGAAGTTAAGTGAAGGTGAAATCACTACGAGAAAAGCTGTAAATCTTAAACGTCATGCACGTTGCATGTTTGAGTTTGTCTACTTCTCTAGGCCTGACAGCGTGTTTGATGGGATACCTGTCCATAGAGCCCGGGAAAGGCTAGGGCGTATTCTCTATAGGTTACATCCTGCAGACGCAGAACTTGTTGTCCCTGTACCAGACTCTGGCAGGAGCGCGGCTACAGGCTACGCTGAGGAGTCAGGCATACCTATAGCTGAAGGACTAATGAAAAATAGGTATGTGTGGCGAACGTTTATTATGCCGCTTCAATCCCATAGAGAGAACCAAGTTCGCTTAAAGTTTAACCCTGTGAAAAGCGTTGTTGAGGGGCGAGACATAGTTCTTGTTGACGATTCTATAGTAAGAGCCACCAGTATTAGGCAGATAGTGTACATCTTAAAGAAAGCCGGTGTTAAAAAAGTCCATGTAAGAATTAGTTGCCCACCAATAATTGCGGCATGCTATATGGGGATTGACTTCCCGACCAGGCGCGAGCTAATAGCCGCCAACCATACTGTTAAAGAAATATGCCAGTTTATAGGGGCAGATTCACTCGGCTACATGACAATCGAAGGATTAATGGAAGGAATAGGATTACCGGAGAACGAGCTTTGCCTCGCATGTCTTAACGGGAAATACCCTATAGATGACATAGACATCGAACTCTTAGAAAAAACGCTTGGAGGATGTAGAAAATGATCAAAGAGAGATGCGGTGTTTTTGGAATATATGCTTTCGATGAGAACTGGAATGTGTCAAGATTCATATATTACGGGCTAGTCGCCCTTCAGAATAGAGGCCAAGAAACATGTGGAATAGCTGTTTTTGATGGAAAAGAAGTGAAAGCTGTTAAAGGAAGGGGGCTAGCGGAAAATTTCTTCACCCAAAGTAGTTTAGAGGGAGCAAGAGGGTGGGCAGGTATAGGGCATGTAAGCCCTCTTAACCCTCAACGTGACGAAAACATTCAGCCAGTTTACGTTAATGATGGCGTTAGAGTGGCTCTATGCTATAACGGCAAGGTTCTCAACTATAAAGAGTTGGTGGAAGGAAGATTTAAGCCAGAGGAGGAAGACGCTGTCGCAGTGG
>JAHAWR010000114.1:3951-4797 GCA_018383835.1 Candidatus Jordarchaeia archaeon
GTGCTATGGAGAAAATGAGGGGGGCGTATTCTCTAGTCGCCTTCACGGATAAGGGAGAAATGATTGTTGCTAGGGACCCCAAGGGAGTTAAGCCTTTAGTCATAGGTAGCTTTGGGTTCGACTACGGCGCTGTGGCTTCAGAGAGCGCTGCCATAGACGTTATAGGAGCCGATCTGAAAGCAGATATTAAACCCGGTGAAATATACGTTATTAATCCTTACACGATCGAAAGAAAAACATCATTTAGGGATAAAGAAAGATATTGCGCTTTCGAGTACGTTTACTTTTGTAGACCTGATTCCATCATAAATGGAAAGTCAATATATGAGGTTCGTATGAAGATTGGTGAATATTTGGCAGAGGAGTTTCCAGTCGACGCAGACGTGGTAATAGGAGTTCCGGAAACCGCTATCCCGTTCGCGATGGCATACTCTAACGTTACCGGCATCCCAATTCATATGGGATTTGTAAGAAGCGGCAGAAGCGTGAGAACAGCTATAAAGCCAACCCAGTTTGAAAGGCTAGTTGGAGTCCAGTTGAAGCTTAACCCAATCAGGCAAGCCATAAGGGGAAAGCGTGTTGTCCTGATAGATGACAGCGTGGTGAGAGGAACCACGACGAGAAACATAGTAAACATTATGAGGAACAGGATAGGGGCGAAGGAGGTGCATGTGAGGATAGGAAGCTCAAGGCTTATATCCCCCTGTCCATTTGGGATAGAAGTCCCCGAAAAGGATGAGTTAATAGCAGCCCACCTTACAGAAGAAGAAGTAAGCAAAGTTGTGGGAGCAGACACCTTTGCGTGGCTATCCTTGGAGGGGATGGTCAAGGCAATAGGCATCCCTA
>JAHAWR010000113.1 GCA_018383835.1 Candidatus Jordarchaeia archaeon
CGACCCCATTAACTGCTTGTGGGAGTTAAGGTCGGAATAGGGCAAGTCGAAGTTTTTGACTTACAAGAGGCACTAGAGATGAAAGAGGAGATCCTCAGAGAAATGGAGAAGAAGCGCGAGGGGGGATACGGGCTAATTCTCATGATGCTTACAGACATTATAAAGGAGGGAACGGAGCTTCTAGCAGTTGGCGAGAAACTTGACGTAGTCGAGAGGGCCTTTGGGAAAAAGGTCAAAGACGGCTCAGTCTACTTGGAGGGCGTTATGTCAAGGAAAAAGCAGGTGGTTCCGCCTGTGGAGAAGGCATTCGGGTAAAGCCTTTTTACAGAAATCTAAGTTTTATTTTTTCCAGCAGTTCGGCTTCAAAAGCGAGTAGTGTGGCGGCACCCCATTGAGGGTGAGCTAAAAGCTATGTCTTGAGACACGTAATCGAAGTCTTATGAAGGGTTAAAGGGGAGAAGGATGATGACCTATTATGGGGATGGTCTGCGTGGAAATTAAGGAGTTTCAGAAGTTGATGTATAATTTGTACTTTGAGAATGATTCTAGAAGGGGGGTTCTTGCCAACTTTGCTTGGCTTGTTAGTGAAGTCGGTGAGCTGGCGCGCGCCATTAGAAGTGGTGATAAGAGTAAGATTGAGGAGGAGTTCGCCGACGTATTCGCTTGGCTCGCATCGCTAGCTAACGTTCTGGAAGTCGACATCGAAGAAGCCGCCGTGAAAAAATACCCCGGGAGATGTCCAAGATGCGGACAGAATCCTTGCAAATGCGCGTTCAGGACGTAGCAGCTAGAAGAGTTACGAGGGTTCCAGACTAAGTATGGGTAAGTGTTGATCCATACTTAGTCTTTGGGGTTCATGAGCCTTAAAGCCCCTCACGGGTTCATTGGAGCCTGCATCAGCCTCACCCCCCGTCAGGGTGAACCCACCCCACCTCTTCATAAGCTCTGCAAAGAGCTTCGGAGATGGGGAAAGACCCTCCACCTGAAGATATAAGTTTAAGCATGCATTTAGCTGCCTATCAATCTTTAATCCGCAACCCTTACACTCGTAGAGTGCTCCTTTCGGGGCATTAACCATCCCACACCTGGAGCACCTCCTAGTAGAGTTGTAAGGATTTAGAAGCCGAACTCTAGACTTGTAACCCATCAAACCAATTATAGTTCCCCAATCACTTTTTGCAACGTTTCTATTATGAGTTCTCGACTTGTTGAACATTTTCTCCTTCTTAATGTCTTCGAAGCCGTGAACGTAGCCCCTAAACGCCTCAGCAATCACTCTCGTTACTTTATGAATGAAGTCCCTTGCCCTATTCCTTTCTCTGTTCGAGTATTTCTCCAGAACTCTCCTCAAAGATGGTTTTTTCGATGCCTTACTCTGCAGTCTCCGCCTCTTCAACTCGTAAACCCTATGTATGTGGAAGAGCCTTCTGAGATCGACTCTTATCCATCCTATTTCTGGGTTGAAGCCGTCGATGCTCCTCTCGTTGCAGTCCCATGCAATCGCTCCCCTTGGCTCCTCAGCTCTCTGCTTAAACCTGAAAGTAATGATCAGAAATTTCTCGGTGAGGATTAGTTCCCCCATCTCCCCCTTAGCCCTGCTCCAGAACCAAGCGTTCTGGACATCGAAAACCAAGTGCTCTCCGTATGGTTTAATGCTTATCTTGATCTTACCGTTTTTGTAGGAGTACAGTGTTTCCTTCACTCTGACGAACTTCTTCTTAACGACAGGCTTCGCTCTAGTTCTTCTCCCCTTCAAGTAGTTCCTCCTCCAAGACTTCAGAATTGAGTATGCTTGCTTGATTGCGGAGTCAACGTAGTGGGCGCAGAAACTCCAGTCTCTAAGTAAAGAGTTTCTTAGGTTGCGTTTGAATTTGTTGCTCTTCGGAATTATTGGAATCAATCTTTTCTTCTTGGTGACCTTCTCTTTCCAAGTTGTGTTTTTCCAGGTTTCGTCGATTGCTCTTTGTAATAGCCACTTGTAAGCTTCTAAGAACTCTTTAACGTCGTAGTTGTGCTTTACTTTGTAGGATCTAACTTGATAGAAGGACTCTGACACAGCACGACCTCCTTATCTTCTTACTCCTTATTTCGAGGGTTTTCCAGTGGAGTGTGAGGCAGTAGTTGTCAGATCGTCAACGAGCTCCCCCGATAGTTCTGACGCATCTTATTTTTTGTCTATTATTGTTGGATTGTTTATGTGGTGGCTTCAGGGAGCTTCTTGGCTTTTTTGGGTGTGTAGAGCCTTTCGTTCATTAGTAGCTTATCTATACTTACAACTATTTAAAGTTTCTACTTGGAAACTGCTAACTACGGCATTTTTTCCGCGTGAGGCCACTTAGTTTAGCCTTCATGATAGTATCTTATGAAGTTACGGGCTTCGAATAAAAGGGAAAAGGGAATAACGTTATTTGATGTTTTAAAGTTGCATTATATTTTGAGGTGAAGGGGGAAATGCTGGACTTCTTTGATCTAGAGATTAATGGCGAAAGCAAGGTGACGAGCATTAGGGAGGCAACGGAGGAGCTCGTTAAGCCAGGCTTCCTCATCCACATTGGAGCAACCAACACTATGTCTTACGTATTCTGTTACGAGCTGAGCAGGGTTTTCTGGGAAAGCAAGCCGGGGTTCAGGCTGGTCACACTTGGTGGGGGAATAAACATTGAGCTATTAGTTTTCGGCGGGTTGGTAAAGGAGGTGATAACTTCATATGCGGGTCACGTTTACCCTTCCCCTGCTCCGTCTCCGGTCATTCAGAAGAGCTACCTTGATGGCAGCGTCAGATACGAAAACTGGTCTCTTCTAGCCATATGTCAGAGCCTCATGGCAGGAGCCCTCGACGTTGGCTTCATGCCAACGAAGTCCATAGCTGGGTCAAGCATGGAGGAGAACGAAGGATTCAGGTTTGTTGAAGACCCGTTTACTGGGGCAAGGAGGGGGGTAGTTAGAGAGGTCAAGCCGGACATTTCAGTGTATCACGGGTGGTGCTCTGATAGGGAAGGGAACACAATAATGTTTCCTCCATCAGGTGAGGGGGTTATTCCTTGGGGGGCTTACGCCAGTAGGGGCGGGGTGATAGTCACCGTTGAAAGGGTTGTTGAGAGGGATTTCATAAAGCGGCACGCCCACCTTGTCCGCATTCCGGGGTACCTTGTAAAGGCCGTCGTCGAGGCGCCTTTCGGTGCTCATCCATCGGCCCTCTATGTCCCTGAGGACATGGGGGGAGGATACGCTGAGGACTATGACTTCATAGTTAACTTTAGGAATGCAACTGAAAACGAGGAAAGCTTGAGAAAGTGGGTTGAAGAGTGGGTTCTAGGCGTTGATCATGAAGGCTACTTGAAGAAGTTAGGTTTCGAGAGGCTCTTCTACCTTGTCGGAAAGGCTAAGAAGGATGCTTGGAGGCGGGAGATAAAAGATAAAGAGAGGACATTGTCTAGAAGCGAGGAGCCGCTAAACGTTGAGAGAATGATCCTTGTTGGGGCGAGGAAAATAGCTGAAAGGTGCGTCGAGAAGGGCTATAGGGTTATACTGGCTGGTATAGGTGGTGCAAACCTCGCCGCTTGGATGGCCACGTACGCGCTTAAAGAGAAGGGGTACCATGTGGACTTGGTGGCGGAGATAGGTTTCTACGGGTACTTACCCCGACCGGCAAACCCGTTCGTCTTTAACATAGCCAATGTTCCTACGTGTAAGGGGTTGCTGGGCTCTATGCAGGTTCTCGGAGCCATAATGGGAAAGGAAAACAATAGGAGCATGGGAGTTCTGGGAGCTGGGCAGGTTGACAAGTATGGGAACATAAACTCCACGCTGATACCGGGAGTGATGTACCTGGTTGGCTCCGGCGGCGCTAACGACGTGGCGTCAACCGCCGAGGAGGTGGTTGTCCTAGTGAAGCATTCGCCGCTGAGGCTCGTTGAAAGAGTGACTTACGTGACGGCGCCAGGAAAAAACGTTACGATGCTCGTAACGACCATGGGGGTCTTCGAAAAGGTGGATGGAGAGCTCATACTCACAGAGTACTTCTCTCAGAAGGGGCTTGGAAAAGAGGAGACCATTAAGAGGATAAAGGCGGAAACCGGGTGGAACCTTAAGGTCTCCGAGAACTTGAGGGAGGCTGAGGACCCCACCTTAAGGGAGCTCATGATTCTCCGATACTTCGACCCGGATAAAAATTTCCTCCAAGACTAAGCTACACCGCTTCCTCCATAGTTTTTCTGATGCGACTCGCCGCCATCTCGGGGGGAACCGTATTTATCATTATTCCAGTGTTCAGCTCGAAGCCCGCAAAGATTGAAAGCCTCGGGAGAATCCGCAGATACATGTGGTACTCCTCATAAGTGGACTGGTGAAAGACATAATTATATGGCGGATCACCTAGAAGGTCATGAAGTGCCTTCAGTACGCTCCGAGTTAGACCTGCAAGCGAGATCCTCTCACTTTCAGAAAGACCTGCTATGTTTCTCACATGCCTCCTCGGAACCACCCAAACCTCAAATGGGAACATGGAAGCATAGGGACAAAACGCTACCGCATCCTTGTTTTCACAAACGAGCCTCTCTGACCCAGCCTCACGCTCCAAGACGTCGTCAAGGAGACACGATGAGCCATCCCAGCTTTCCTTAAACACTACTGCCTCCTCAGATATTCTAGGCGGAGTTATTGGTGTGGCGATTATCTGGGAATGTGGATGCGAAAGGGTTCCAGACTAAGTATGGGTAAGTGTTAATCCATACTTGGTCCTTGGGGTTCACGAGCCTTAAAGCCCCTCACGAGCTCATTGGAGCCTGCATCAGCCTCACCCCCC
>JAHAWR010000115.1:0-3828 GCA_018383835.1 Candidatus Jordarchaeia archaeon
CTGGAAGGCGATAAAAAAAATACTTGGATCGCACAGATCAAAAGTATGCCCACGAATTCTTCGGGCTACGGATCGACCTAATAAACATCATGACCGTCATAAGGGCTAAGCTGCAGGGAATTGAGTCACAGGTAATTGAAGACCTGTTAATACCTGTCACACACCGGGCGGCTCCAATAGCTAGAAGCCTGCTCACCGTTAGAAACGTAGAAGAAGCCCTAAACATGCTTGCCGCCACACCCTACAGAGAACTTGCCCACAGAGTCAAAGAGGCATATGAGAAAAGTCCAACTCTAACGTCAGTTGAACACGCGCTCGAGGAGTACTCCATTCAGACGATATACCTCTCGGTGATCGGCTACCCGTTCCACATAGGAACAGTTCTCGCCTACCTTGACCTCAAATACTACGAGCTACGAAACATTAAAATAATAATCATAGGAAAAAGTGAGGACGTGGATCCGGCAACGATACGCGAACTGATAGTAATAACTCCGTAAACTCGACAGGTGGTTGGAATGGTGAATGCCCCGCTAAAAAAGATGATTCTAGTGCAAATTGCGGCAGCGACTCTAGCGATAGCCTTAGCATATATCACTTCGCTTGTGCTCGCACAGATACCATCAACTATCACTTTGATGGAGCCGTCCATCGAAAAAGGATTAGGAAAACTTGGCGCTGGAATAGCTATAGGCATAGCTGGCCTCGGAGCAGGCATAGGCATGGGAACCGCGGGTGCAGCAGCAATCGGAGCAATAACAGAGAGACCTGAAGTTTTCGGTAGAACGATGATATACATCGTGTTCATAGAAGCCATCGCGATTTACGCGTTAGTTATCGCGTTCATGGTGATGTAGAAGAAATTATACCTTTCTTTTTTATCTTGACAAACTCAAAAACTGGGTCATTTTTTCCTGCACTTAAAGGGGGGGATGTCTGATAAAGAAAAGAAAAATAGCATTTACACAATTTCTACATTGTTCAAGCAATCGAAGAGGAAATAATATTTTCTTCGAAAATGTGGATGTCTCCGTTTTCTATCGGGGGTTAACATACAATTAAGTTAAGTGAACAAGATTCCAGCTATTTTCGCCCTTAAGTTTTTCTCTCTTCTCTCGAAGACTGCTTCGAACGTGTTGTCTACCAGCAGGCTTCCATCCTTTCTTCGTATTATCGCGCCGCCGGTTGCGTATACCGTCTCTTTCGCCTTCTCCAGCGTTGTTTTTACTCCTGTTTTCCTGCTAACCTCCTCCGCTATTTTTTCTAGGTTTAGGTTGATGTTTGCGTGTTGCTCTGGGAGGACAACCTCCAGCTCTCCACCCCCCAGAGTCAGTGCGCCTTCCCTAATTATTTTTTCAAGTGTCTGAGCGTAGTCCTCGGAGGATGCAAGCGCCTCAAGCTTTTTTCTCGCCTCCTCAAACACTTTCCTTATTCCTTCTTCCTTGGCTGCCGTCACTATTTGTCTCGCCTTCAGCTTCGCCTCAGCTATTATTTTTCGCTTCTCCCTTTCAGCCTCTTCACCTCCTCTCCTCAGTATTTCGCCAGCCTTCCTTTCAGCCCTTCTCTCCGCTTCCTCAATGACCTTATCAGCCCTTCCACGCGCTTCGTCCAGTATCATGCTAGCCTGCTTTTCAGCGTACTCCATTATTTTCTTCCTTATCCTTTCCAGCCTTTCCTCAACGGGCGCCTCCTCAAAAACCTTAATCTCAACTTCCTCGCTCAACTTCATCCCCCCGCCAGAATCGAATTTAAAACCACGTCAACTGCCTCCTTGATCTTCTTTTCCACTTGGCTCCTAATGGCGGCAGCCTCCTCCTCAGCACTTTTAATGATTCCCTCTGCCTCTTTCTGCGCCTCCTTTCTCGCCGCCTCTATCCTCTTCTCAGCTTCCTTCTTTGCCTTCTCAACCATTTCGCTCTCTATCTGCCTCGCCCTCTTCTCAGCATTAGCTTCCAGCTCTTTCGCCTCTTCGCTTGCCTCCAAAATTCTCTTTCCAGCCTCAGCCTCAAACTTCCTGATCTCCTTGAGCGCCTCAGAAGCCAACAGCCACCACCTCTTACGCACCCCCAATAATGAAATCCTACACTTTAATCTTTCGATCACAATCGCCCGAGAATCTTAAACTGAGGATGAATACATTTACACCCCCTCCTAACTGCAGAAAGCTTTATCATTTTCAAGTCTTTAAGTCTCTTCCAGCCGGAGGGTGGATTCTTGATCCGTTTGCATCACGTTGGTGTAGTGGTAAAGGACTTGAGGTCGGCAATTTCGAAATTTTGCTGCGCACTCGGGGTGGATGAGGGAAAAATAGTTGTTAGGCGTGGCCAGTATTCCAGCAAGAGCGGGGAGACAGAGGAGTTCGAGTACGCGTTTATTCCATCAGGTAACGGAACCATGATAGAGCTTGTGATGCCTACGAGTGAGGGTCCGACAATGAGGTTCCTCAATAAAAGGGGTGAGGGCCTCTTCCACTTGGCTTTCGAGGTGGACGACATGCGGTCAGCCACTAAGAGGTTTGAGGAGGCCGACATACCCCTCGCAGGGGAAAACATCGCTGGGAAAACGGTTTCAGTGTTTTTCCACCCGAAGCATGCTCACGGCGTCCTCCTCCAACTTGTAAAGGAAGGACTCTTTCTTCCTGATGGCGAAATTAATCCAGAGGCCTTCACATAGAAAGTCCGAGGCGCTAAGTGTCTGTCAGGAACAGTTGATGGTGGTGGTTGCTTGAGGGAGCGTAGGCACAGCGGCGTCATAGTTGGTAGGGGAAGCCGCATCGATGTTTTCGCTGACGCGCTCGACCGCGAGCTATCGTTTACTCGCTTAAAAGTTAAGAGAATGGGAGCCCACGAATGGAGGCTGCGCATGGGGCTTGGAGTTAAAGGCATCCTTCGCCTGCTCCGGGTGGGTGATGACCTACACTATGAGCTTTCGCTGGAACTAAGCAGAATCCCCCTCCTCCTCTCATTAGCCATAGCAGCAGTTTCCCTCCTTGTCTCTTTAATCTTTTTTTTCTTTGGTTTTCTCTTTTTCTTTTTCTTATTCCCCTTGGTGATGGGTTTCTGGAACGTCGAGAAAGCTGAGAGAGAAGCTTTGGAGGCATTAGAAGCAGCGCAGCTTCATGTATTCGGAGAAGTCCGGCTTCAACCGCCGAGAGATCGCACGTGTACCATATGTGGCTTTGAGCTGCCGGAATGGGCGATATACTGTCCGAGGTGCGGCGCTAAACTATGAAACACCAGCGCTAATGGGAGCCGCAAATAGGGCACTCCTCACTTCTCCTCACCTCTACGATCATGAAGCGTGACTCCTCCCCGTCATATATTAACAGTCGTCCAACGAGCGGCTTGCCTATCCCCGTGACAACCTTTATCACCTCGTTCGCCTCCATGCAACCCAAGACGCCTGGTGTTGGTGCCGCCACCGGTATCACCCCCTCGACTGGTGGTGGATGAGGGAAAATGCACTGGAGGCAGGGCCCCTCCCGGGGGATTATCGTCGTCAGCTGCCCTTGAAACCCATATACTCCCGCGTGGACGAAAACTCTCCCCTCATCGACGCAAGCCCTGTTGACAAGCATCCTTGAAGCAAAGTTGTCCATGGCATCGACCACCACATCCACCTCTCCAACTATTTCATAAACGTTCTCCTCGTTTACCTCATTTTTAATTGCTTCAACAGCTACCTCCGGGTTTAACTTCTCAATTTTCTCCTTAGCGCTCTCAACCTTTGGTCTACCTATATCCTTGCCCCAGTGGAGCACCTGCCTGTTCAAATTACTTAGCTCCACGTTACCCATGTCAACGAGAATGAGCCTGCCAACGCCCGCAG
>JAHAWR010000115.1:3960-4161 GCA_018383835.1 Candidatus Jordarchaeia archaeon
CCTTCCTGCTCAACTCTCCTCTCACGGAGATCCCCCCTCCAACTTCTCCACGAGCATTATGTAGAACGCGTGAGACCAGCCTAGAGGAGTCGCTGATAGAGGCGAACCCTTCTTTTTGTGAACCTGTTCAGGCATTAATCCAAGCTCGTTAGAGTGGGCTAAGCACCTCTCGGCCAGCTCTTCAGCCTCATCTCTTCGTTC
>JAHAWR010000115.1:4170-4435 GCA_018383835.1 Candidatus Jordarchaeia archaeon
CTTATAGAGAGCCAGCCAGAGCGTTGAGACTGTCCAGAAGTTTCCTCCGAAATATTCGTCTCTCTTATACCTAAAAACCCCTCCTCTGCGCTTCAGCTCTTTTTCAAGCCACTTAGCAGTAGCCTTCATCCTAGAACTGGCTGGTTTCACAAATCCGTACGGGACGGCTAGCCCTAGAAGGGATGAGTCAGGGACTGGATCCGCCTTCAGGCTTTTTGAGTCCAATGTTCGAACATAATGCTCCCCGCTCCAGAAAAAGTGGTCA
>JAHAWR010000115.1:4450-4687 GCA_018383835.1 Candidatus Jordarchaeia archaeon
TTGCGGGCCGCGCTACGCCACGCGTCGACTTTCTCGCTACCACATATCTCCTCAATAATTTTTGAGGAGCTCTCGAGCCCAGCGTAAATGGCTGCTGTCGAGTACGCGTGCACCCCTATTCTTTCCTCCCACAAGTCAAAGCACGGTAATAGGAGTCCTCTCTCATTTATCGCTCTCGCTAAGCCGTTAGCCATTTCCTCGATCACGAGTGAGAGTGCTGAGAGAAAGCTAAGTTCT
>JAHAWR010000117.1 GCA_018383835.1 Candidatus Jordarchaeia archaeon
AATCAAGCCCTCATCAGCGATAACGAGGCCAGGAGCAAACATAGGACTACTACTCGTAGAAATGACAAGAGCAAGAGAAAAAGTTCAGTCCCTGCTAAAGTCGATGTAGGCGGGCGCTGGGGGCTGGCGTGCCTCAAAGTTGGCGTCGCCTCCTACTTTTCTTTTTTAGCCACCTGACTTATCGGTGGACTCCGGAAAGTCAACTTCGCGTCGTTTTTTCCTAGTACCTTAAACATTCCAAGATGCTGGCTGAAGCCGGGCAATGGAGTGGATGGCGGGGAGGAGCTTCGTTGGCCTTTGGAGGCCTCTTGAAAGCTTCCCGGAGCAGGAATGTTAGCAGCAGTAAGTTAACTGTCTAGTAGCCGGGCAATTAACAGCTATTTTTGGCTTTTCTTGAGTGGGTGTTTGACAGCTGTGCGGCTGTTTGTTGGAGCCCGGGGGGTTCCTTAACCTTTTTATTTTTGCTTGTTGTAGGTTACTTGAAGCGTTGGGAGGTGGTTTCTTGGTTAGGGTGAGATGGTGGGGTCACTCCTGCTTTGAGGTTAGGGGGAGCAGTGTCACAGTAGTCACGGATCCTCACGGGGGTACTGTTGGGTTGCCGGAGCCGGGTGTTAAGGGCGACTTGGTTTTGGCTTCCCACGACCACTTCGACCATGCTACGGGGCTAGACAGCGTTAAGGCTAGGGGCGGTGAGGCGCTCGTGGGGTTCACAGGGGAGAAGACGGTTAAGGGCGTCCCGGTTAAGGGTGTTGCCTCCTACCATGACCCTAAGAGGGGGTCTTTGAGGGGGAGGAACAGCATATATGTTTTCAGTGTTGACGGTGTAAGGTTCTGTCACCTAGGGGACCTGGGGCATGTGCCGAGCGATGATCAAGTGAGGGAGATAGGTGAGGTCGACGTCCTCTTCATCCCGGTGGGCGGCGTCTACACGATAGACGCTAAGGAGGCTACTGAGACCATCAAGAAGGTTAAGGCGAAGGTGGTTGTCCCGATGCACTACAAGGTGCCGAAGCTTAACCTAAACATAAGCGGAGTCGAGGACTTCATCAGGGGCAAGGAGAACGTTAAGAAGATAGGTGGACCCGAATTTGATGTTGAAGCTGGAAAGCTGCCTGAAAGGCAGGAGATATGGGTTCTAAGCTATCCACAGCTGTAATACTCCGGTCCCGCTTGCACCCGTTAAAGGTTCCTTTTTTTCTCCCCCTGGGGGGCTACCTGAGGTATTCGAGTATTGCCTTTTTGAGCATTGCTTTGCCTTTGCTTGAGAGCGATATTTTTCCCTTCCTCTCCCTGACGAGTTCAAGCTCCTGCAACATGTTGAATTTGGCTCTGGCCACACGCTCGTCGAGTCCTGAGAGCCTCACGACTTCCTCTATATTCGCGGCGCCCATGTAGAGGGCGACTAGCAACTTTACACCTCCCTCGCCTATGAGGGTGCTTGCGTCGACGTTGAGTGCTGACGTGCCCATTCCGACACCACTTTATAGGCTGAACTTTGAAAGGTCTATTGTGAGCATCCTCTCGTCCTCGTATGGCTCGACCGGCTTGATCTTTATTACGAGGGTGCTCCCCTCGAGGCACTTTAGCTCGGGCCTCAACCTTTCCCCGTGGAGCCTGTCTAGGAGAAACTGGACGAAGTTGGGGGATATTTTCCTGATGTCGTTGTTAACTACGGCTTCTCCGGCTTCGCCCAAGTGGTACTTGCTGCTCCGCCCCTCCCTCTTTACGCGTACCAGACCCGCCTTCACCATTCTCTTTATATGCCACCTGACTGTGTCGTGGTGGAGGCCGAATCGCTCCACGATGTCCGACTGGCTTATTCCGGGGTTCGCCGCTATTATGTCGAATATTTTTCGGGCGTTCTTGTTCCTCAGGAGGAGAAGTGCCTTCTCCAGTTTGGCGTCCCTAAGGTACTTAGGGTAGAAGATAACTCTCCCTCCGAACTTTATCTTTTCGAGGAGTCCCTCAGCCTCCAGCACTCTGAGGTGCCAAGCTAGCGTACCTGTTGGGATGGATAGCTGGTTGGCGATCTCGAAGAAGTACGCCCCAGGGTTCTCGCAAACCCAGCGGTAAACCTCCTGCCTGACAGGGTGCTCCAGACACCCCATTCTTTTATTAAGCAACACGGAATCCTCCTGAGGCGGATTCGTCCTTAACATTACTTGGGAAATTCGAAATTAAAAGGTTTATGTTTTAAGAGGAGTTCAACAATGAGGGCGCGCCGAAAAAATAGTTGTCTGTGAAAATTGGGGGGTAGGGGTGTCAAGCTTAAAGGATGTGTAGAGGATAATTTTTATAGTGAAGGTCGTTTAAGGATGTTTGGCTTCATCTCCGGGAAGGGTGTTCGTGATGCGCTCGGTCTCAGTTGTTGTCTGCACCTTTAACCGCAAGGACGACGCAGTCAAGTGTTTGGAGAGCGTCCTGGCACAGGACTACTCTGACTTCGACGTGTGGGTGGTTGACGACGCGTCGGTGGACGGGACGTTCGAGGCCCTGAAAGACCACTTTGGGAGGGAGGGAAGACTCCACATTTTGAGGAACGATGTTGAGCTTGGAAACACGCTGTCCAGGAACATAGCCATGCGTATGTCTAGGGGTGAGATAATAGCGTCCACGGATGATGACTGCGTCGTGGCTGAGGACTGGCTCTCGAACCTTGTGAGCGTCTTCGACGAGGGGGACGACATAGGACTGGTGACTGGTAGGGTTCTGCCGATATTTTATACGCCGATGCCTAAGTGGCTTAAGCCCCCGATATATCCGATCATAGCGGTCAGAACCGTGAAGGGTAGGGCTGAGCACCTTCCCCCTCACGGGTGCAACATGGCGGTGAGGAGGGACGTTATGGAGAAGGTGAACTACCTCAACGAGAACATAACGAGGAAGTATGGCTCCCTTTACTCCGGCGAGGACACAGACCTTGGGAGGCGGGTCAGGGCGGCAGGCTACAGGGTGGTTTACACGCCCGACGCTGTGGTCTGGCACAGGGTATACCCTCACAGGCTGACGAGGGAGCACTTCATTAGGAGGGCACTCTACTTTGGAATGTCAGAGGTGATCTTTTCCGGGAAGACAACGTTGGGGATCCTCGACGCGGCGGCAAACATAACGGCGTACTTTATAAGGTACATTGCTAGGCCCAAGTTCTACAACTTGACTCTCATAGCTTACAAGTTTGGCTGGCTGATCAAGGCGCTGGGGGGAGGAGAGGAGGAGGCTGCGAGAGCCGAGGAGTGGTTTATGAGGTTCGCCCAGAAGGCAAAGGAGTAATAGGAGGAAAAGCGGTTTGATGAGGGACGTGGACAGGTACTGTGCGTCTGAAAGGATGAAGACACTACTTATATTATCTTCATCTATAATACTATGGTATCATTCTTTCTCGAAGGGTGGTAGGGAGCCAGGAGGAAAAGATGTTCTCCTCTGGCTGCTGGACTACATAGGAAACGAGGCGTCCTTAATCTCAGCCACCACTGGCTCAACGATACTGAGGCATGCCACGTCTATATTTAGAGAAGCCGAGGAGATTGTCGCCACAGGAGGTCTGGAGGATGCCGTCAGGAAGATCTCTGAGGCGCTGAGCAGGGTGACAACTCAGGCAGATTATTCTCTCAGGAAGCTTGAAAAAAAGGATAAGGATTAGGTTTCGGCCTTGACGCTATATAGCAGTATCATGCGGAAGTCTTGGTTGAAGGTTATAGCGTACGGCATTGATGTCTCATTATTAAACTTTGGAACTATGCCGAAGCACTGGTCGACAGTTCTCCATCCGCTTGGCCAGACGTTCTTCAGGAGCAGGGCGGCCACGATGAGGTATCCTTCGCCTTCAACCTTCACGCTGGTCTCTGGCTTAAACCATTCCTGAGTCCATTGGGCGTAGGGGTAGTGCCAGCCGGTTGTGCCGTTGCCGAAGGCGACAGCCACCTTTGTTCCACCCGAGTCGACTGCTATGAAAACGAAGAGTATGACGTCCCCGCTTTCCTGGACGTAGTAGGCTGGCATAGACAGGGATAGGGTGTAGCTGGAGTTTTGCTCAGCACTGGGGCTTCCGGCAGCTGGCAGCACCATCGGTGAAGCTAAAGCCGCGGTGGGTGAAGCTGATGCCAGCAAAATGACCGAGAGAAAGGCTATTGCGACGAATGTATACTTCAAAGGCAGCCCTCCGCTTTCAGCCTGTCGAGAATAAGAAAACTACTCGGCAATATAAACTTTAACATGAAGACAAAAGGTTCTCTTTTGGAGCCGGGGGAGGGGATTAAGCGTTATGGTGGTGTTTAGCTGTTTTTGGCGGCTTTCATGAAGCGCTTCTTGATCCTGTAGGGTGAGAGCGGTATTACTGGCACGTTGACGTTGCCCTTTTCCACCTTTGCGACTATGACCGAAGTTTTCCCCTTCGACTCGCTGAGCGCTCTTTTCAGCTCCTCAACGCTTCTCACTTCGAGAACGTTTTCTATTCCCGTCGCCCTAGCTATCTCTGCTAGGCTTGTCTTTCCGGCGGTGTAGCTTAGCTGGCCGCCAGTCGAGGAGTAGGACTCGTTGTCCAGCACTATGAGGGTCAGGTTTGGGGGGGACTGGTTTGCTATGGTGACCAACGAGCCAAGGTTCATGAGAGAATAATCTGCCT
>JAHAWR010000118.1 GCA_018383835.1 Candidatus Jordarchaeia archaeon
GCTTAAACCTGAAAGTAATGATCAGGAACTTCTCGGTGAGGATTAGCTCCCCCATATCCCCCTTAGCCCTACTCCAGAACCAAGCGTTCTGGACATCGAAAACCAAATGCTCTTCGAACGGTTTAATGCTTATCTTGATCTTACCGTTTTTGTAGGAATACAGTGTTTCCTTCACTCTAACAAACTTCTTCTTAACGACTGGCTTCGCTCTAGTTCTTCTTCCCTTCAAGTAGTTTCTTCTCCAAGACTTTAGAATTGAGTATGCTTGCTTGATTGCGGAGTCAGCGTAGTGAGCGCAGAAGCCCCAATTTCTAAGTAAAGAGTCCCTTAGATTACGCTTGAATTTGTTGCTCTTCGGAATTATCGGAATCAACCTTCTCCTATTCTTGATGACTTTCTCCTTCCAAGTTGTGTTTTTCCAGGTCTCGTCGATTGCTCTCTGTAATAGCCACTTGTAAGCTTCTAAGAACTCTTTAACGTCGTAGTTGTGCTTTACTTTGTAGGATCTAACTTGATACGAGCACTCTGACACAGCTAACGACCTCCTTATACTTATACCTATGGTTCCTCATTTCGAGAGCTTTCCAGCGAAGGAGAATAGTTATTAGATCGTTGGCAAGCTCCCCCCATAGTTCTGACGCATCTTATCTTTTTGTCTATTATTGTTGGATTGTCTGTGTGGTGGCTTCAAGGGAGCTTCTTGGCTTCTTTGGGTGCGTATAGTCTTTCACCCATCGATAACTTATCTATACTTACAACTATTTAAACCTTCCTACTCGGAAACTGCTAACTACGGCGGTCACGCGCTCCCTGACGCCTTCCAGCTCGGGGCGTTTGACACCAATGATGGCTAATCTGAATGGGTCTTTCATGACCGTGTTTTCTCCAGTTTTAGTATGAAACCTAATGTTTAATGTTCTACTTTTAGCGTCCCAATATGCGCCTTCGGGTAGCGGAGATGGTGGCCCGCTGAGCTTTAATTTGACCTCGCCTCTTGAGCCCTCATAAGACCAGAAGACAAGATTGTCTTCCTCTACTTCGATGAGTTCAGCTGTTGCGTAGAGTAACTCTCCAAATTTAAGTTTACGCTTAATGGGCCAAATAGCACAGCCCCTGCCAGGAAGCGAGAAGCTAATAGTTGACTCGAAATCAGGCAGGCTCAGGAGAACTATACCTTCAACTCCTCTCCTTTCAAGATTACAGACGAATAACCCATAGCCTTCCTCCCCCTTAGAGAGGCATGCCAAAACTCTGTTTGCTTTGTACGCTGGCTTTAAGCTGGGAATCAACCAGGTTATGAGGGAAGCTTCACCTGGCGTGAATCCCAGCTGGATGGCTACGCCCTTTCCTATATGCGCTTTGAAGCAACACACATGTTTACCGTTAAGAAACGCTAGGGGCTCTCCTCCATCAATCTTGAACACTGTGACCGAGCTCATTTTCTCCCTGCGACCGGCAAAGCTAACTACTCCGCTCCTTACACTTTGACTGGTTACCCCTAGCGCCCCCGCTAAGCTGTTGAATAAACGCTTTCCCTCGTCGAGTATTGGTGCCTGAGGGGTTAAGACAAGGACGCCGCCATTCTCCACGTAACGTATTAATCTTTCAGCTTTCTCTTCAGGCAAAAAGTCAAATGCATAGAATATGAGGGGTGAGTTATGTTGGTCTAGAAGCTCGATGGGTATTATAGAGTAGCTTAACCCGTTCTTAAGGAAGGATAGCAAGAGGCGACGGAAGGACGCATGTGATGTTCTATACTTTCGCCCGAAGACGACGCGTCCCCCCGCGATCTCCGCCAGAGTATACCTATGACAGTAGGCGACGTGAATTTCATGAATGGGGTTCATGAGGGGTGATGCTCTAACCGCTGAGGCAAAAAGCTTGACTGTGTAGTACTTGTCGTTTTTCTTCCCCCTTGGACTGACCGGCGCATCCGAAAAGTAGAGTTTTCCTGTGGTGCCAAATCCACCAGGATTAATTCCGCCAGAAAACATGTAGAAGTTAACCATTCTGGCGCCCTTTACGTGAGCAAGCCTACTGAGGACGTGCGGCGTGTTCTTTGACGTCTTATAGGAGAACCATCCTGACTGAAGTTCAGCAACGAGTAGAGGGGCTTCAGGCTGGTAGCCCCTGAAAAGCTCTAGGTAGTTTGTAGCAGCGAGGAACGTTTCTTCATCAAGGTAGTGAGGGTAAAGATCCACTGCATCAATCAGAAACTGGCTCTTTGCTTGGATTGGAGGATAAAGAAAAGGTATGAAAAACTCGTTTGTAACTAGAAGCGAGTCGACGCCAGCGCTCCTAACGGCATTGGCCATCCTTTTAAGGAAGAGGGCAATCATCTGCTCTTTAAATTCGATCCAGTCCAGTACAGCCTTTAAGTTGCGTTTTTCTTCGAGAGCTCGAGGAGGCTCAACCTCCGAGAAATCGACGTAACGCGTTCCGTACGCCTCGTTAAGCTGGGTGATCGATGGAAACTTGGACTTAAGCCATTCCTGGTATAAGCCTTCCCTCCCGTCCTTTCCCACAACCACAGGATTATAATCTGCGTCAAAGGGAGAGAAGTGAAAGCCATAAGAAGACTCGTTATCCACTTGAACTATTGGAATGCAGCCTCCTTTAGACGCCTCATGCCTCTTTATTACCTCGGAGACCCTCCTCATCCACCTCTCCGCGAATTTAACGTAGGTGGGATGAAGGTAACATATAACTGGCGACTTTCTCGAAAAAAACTTCGTTGGTTTGCCCGACGAGTTGAGGGCAAGCACCTCAGGATGACGCTCCAAAAGCCATGGAGGGATCCCGCCGTAAAGCCACTCGGCGCAGATGTATGGTCCCGGCCTAGCTATCACGAGTATTTCTTCCTCCTCTGCGATTTCGAGGAAAAGCTCCAAGTTCCTTTGCGGATGCATGCTACCCGAGAAGTCAAAGACACCCTCCTCGACCTCATGCCAGTTCCACGGTATATACGTTGAAACAGCGTTAAGGCCAGCCTCCTTCGCATCCAGTATTCGTCTACGCCACTCCGACGGGTCGATCCGGAAGTAGTGTACCTCTCCACTAAGAAGCGGAAGTTTAGGGAGGCGAGCCGGCGGGGTGTACATAGAAAAACCACCATTACGATTTCAGTGGAAAAACATTTTTCCTAGGTAGAGATAAGATCTTAAAAGGTGATTGGTGATGGGGTTCCAGACTAAGTATGGATAAGCATTGATCCATGCTTAGTCTTTGGGGTTCATGAGCCTTAAAGCTCCTCATGGGTTCATTGGAGCCTGCATCAGCCTCTCCCCCCGTCAGGGTGAACCCACCCCATCTCTTCATAAGCTCTGCAAAGAGCTTCGGAGATGGGGAAAGACCCTCCACCTGAAGATATAAGTTTAAGCAGGCGTTAAGCTGCCTATCAATCTTTAACCCGCAACCCTTACACTCGTAGAGTGCTCCCTTCGGGGCATTAACCATCCCACACCTAGAGCACCTTTTAGTAGAGTTGTAAGGGTTTAGAAGCCGGACTCTAGACTTGTAACCCATTAAACCAATTATAGTTTTCCAATCACTTTTTGCGACGTTTCTGTTGTGAGTTCTCGACTTTTTGAACATTTTCTCCTTGTTGAGGTCTTCGAAGCCGTGAACGTAACCTTTGAACGCCTCAGCAATCACTCTCGCTACTTTATGAATGAAATCCCTTACCCTATTCCTTTCTCTGTTCGAGTATTTCTCCAGAACTCTCCTCAAGGACTGCTTCCTCGAAGCCTCACTCTGCAGCCTCCGCCTCTTCAACTCACAAACCCTATGTATATGGAAGAGCCTTCTGAGATCAACTCTTATCCATCCTATTTCTGGGTTGAAGCCATCTAAACTCTTCTCATTGCAGTCCCACGCAATCACTCCTCCTGGCTCAACTCTCCGCTTAAACCTAAAAGTAATGATCAGAAACTTCTCGGTGAGGATTAGCTCCCCCATCTCCCCCTTAGCTCTACTCCAGAACCAAGCATTCGAGACATCGAAAACCAAGTGCTCTTCGTATGGTTTAATGCTTATCTTGATCTTACCGTCCCTGTAGGAGTACAGTGTTTCCTTCACTCTGACAAACTTCTTCTTAACAACTGGCTTCGCTTTAGTCCCTCTTCCCTTCGAATAATTCCTCCTCCAAGACTTCAGAATTGAATATGCTTGCTTGATTGCAGAGTCGATGTAGTGAGCGCAGAAAACCCAGTCTCTAAGCAAAGAGTTTCTTAGGTTGCGCTTGAATTCGTTGCTCTTCGGAATTATCGGAATCAACCTTTTTCTACCCTTAATGACCTTCTCCTTCCAAGTTATGTTTTTCCAGGTCTCGTTGATCGCTCTTTGCAATAGCCACCTGTAAGCCTCTAAGAACCATTTAACGTCGTAGTTATGCTTTACTTTGTAAGATCTAACTTGATACGAG
>JAHAWR010000014.1:0-3550 GCA_018383835.1 Candidatus Jordarchaeia archaeon
CGGATACCGTGGACGTTGCAGCACCATACGAGAAGCTTGAGGAACTTTACTGGATGGTCAAGAGAACTGTAGAGGCAAGGAACCCAGGAGTAACTATGATGGCGCACTTCTCACACTTCTACGAGGATGGAGGCTCAATATACATGATTTTTTTCACCCAACAACAGAACCATGAAAGAGCAGTACAGGCTTACTGCTCTGTCTGGAGAGACGCTTTAGAAGCGTGTCTAAAGGTTGGTGGAACAATAAGTCACCATCATGGTGTGGGGCTGGTTAGAGCCGGCTGGATGCACAAGGAACACGGTAATGCGTTTGAGGTTCTAAAGGCCATTAAAAAAGTGCTTGACCCCAACAACATAATGAATCCCGGTAAACTTGGATTATGAGGGGAGACGGATGAAAGCGGATCCCGTAGTGATGTGTGGAGTAGAATGCATGAAAATGTGTCGTTTCGTATGTATTGTTGCGAATCAAATTAAGCTTGAGACGGTAGCCCCATATGGGAAGTGCCTCATAGCTTACTATCTACGTAATGGAGAAATTAGAGGGGGGAAAAGGGCCGAGGAGGCTATTTATCAGTGTGCAACTTGTGGCTTGTGTAAGGAGTGGTGTCTGCCACAGGTTGACGTCCCAGAGATAGTCAAGGAAGTAAGAGCGAAGCTTCTCAAGAAGGGTGCCGCCCCCGGGGCTACGCTTGAAGTCGGCAAGAAGGTTATGGACGAAAGGAACCCCTATGGTGAGCCACATAACAAAAGACTTGCCGCACTTAGAGGTGAAAGGAAGAGGGGAAAGAAGGGAGGTGTGGCCTATTTCGTTGGTTGCACTTCAGCTTACAGGCAGCCGAGCATAGCGAAAAGCACCGTCAAGATACTTGAACAAATTGAGGGAGAAATCTCATTAATAGAGGATGAGTGGTGCTGCGGGGCTCCACTCTTGTCAACGGGCCACAGGGAGCTTGCTGCAGAGCACGCTAGGCATAACAAGGAAGCTATAGAAAAGCTTGGGTGTGATTTCGTCGTCACATCATGTGCCGGCTGCTACATGACACTCTCCCGAGACTACCCAAAAATTGGCCTTCCACTAAAAACCGAGATTTTGCACTTAAGCCAGTACTTATGGAAGATAATAGATGAGGGGAGGCTCGAAGGAAAAATTAGCGGAGAAGGAAGAGGCGTGAAAGTGACTTACCATGACCCTTGTCATCTGGGGAGACATATGGGTGTCTATGACGAACCGAGGAAGATTCTGAGCAGCATTTCTGGTGTTCAGCTTATTGAAATGGAGTGGAGTAAGAAGAACTCGAAGTGTTGCGGTAGCGGCGGAGGCCTCCAGTTGAACTTCCCGGAGCTGTCTCGAAGAATAAGTGTAGAGAGAATCAGGGAGGCTGTGGCGACTGGGGCAGAAGTTCTAGTCACATCCTGCCCCTTCTGCAAGAACCAGCTTGAAGGAGTGTCGGAGGGAAAGATAAAGGTTTACGACCTCGCCGAGTTCGTCGCTGAACGTTTGAAAGTCTAAGCGAAGAGAACTTCTGAAAGCTTTTTGAGCATGTCTAGTCCTCTTATTTCTGTATCGAAGAGGGGAACTTCGGTTATACTGAAGTCGTCGTATATTTCCCTTATGTCATTCAGGTTTTCTTGCTGCATTTGCCTCCTTGCACGGCAGAAGGGACAGTTTGGTATGTCGGGATATATCATGTTAACAATTATGTGGTCACATGGAATCTCATATTCTATCAATGAGGAGAGGAGGCGTTCGGTTTCAAAGATCGCCATTGCTTCCGGTATCATAACTATCACGAATGCCGTTTCGTTAGGATCCTTGAGCGTCTTCCTAGCTACCCCTATAGTCTCCTTCAGCTTTTCTAGAAGTTCTAATGTTTTGTCCTCCTCACCTCCCCGCCCGATGAGCCGCCTAAAAAGGCCTGTCAGCTTGCTCATGTAAACTCTGATTTTTATGAGGTTTACAACCCAGCTGTTCAATATGTCGGGCAGGCTTAGAAGGCGCAGTGTATGCCCTGTCGGGGCAGTATCGAAAACCACTAGGTCGTACTCCGGCTTCTCGATGAATTCGAGAACCTTAGCGAAGGCTATTGCTTCATCAGTTCCTGGAGGAGTCATACTAGAGAGAGACCCAATCTCCTGGAGAACTGCCTGGGCTTGCTCCTCGAAGTCCTCTGCTTCCGACAGCTTCTTTCTATATTCTTCAAAGGCCTTTCTCGGGTCAAGTTCTAGGGCAAAGAGATTGCTGCACCCTTCTATCTTTTTCACTTCTCCCCCTACCTGCTGGTCGAAGCTGTCACTTAAACTATGAGCAGGGTCGGTGCTTATTATGAGAGTTTCCTTTCCATGCTCAGCTGCCCAGAGGGCTGACGCCGCCGAGCAACTGGTTTTGCCTACACCGCCCTTTCCGCCAAACAACAGGAAAGAAACGCCCCGCTCTTCCAACAGGTCAGTTAAAGTCAAAATCACACCGCCAGTTACGACTTTAATGTTACTCCAATACGAGCAAATCTTTAAGAATGTTTCTAGTTTTAGGGAGTGGGATTTATTTCAGGGTTAAACAAGGTCACACTAGAACACGGCAAGCCAAAGGAGAAGTAACGCGGTGCAGCCACCTACGAGGAAAATAGCAACTATTGAGCGGGGATACTTAGCCTTTAAGGCGCCTAACACCAAAAGAGCTACTGCTATGCTACAAAGAGCTAGAAGACCGTGAGGAGACGCCAAGACGACAGTGTTTGTGAAGCTTATGTAGAAAGGAAACATTCCGTTCCAGTATGCTTCTAATATGTATCCTATAATGCATACAAACCCGAAGAATAGTAATGTTGCGAGGTTACCCACGTCTTCTCTTTCCTTCTCTTGAGTCAAGGCTGGAGCCACCAGTTGTCAGTCTCCGATATTGCTTTCTTGTTTTTCTGATAAAAACACTTCGCAAGAGCCTATTCGAAAAACGATTTAAAGTAAATGGTGTACTTTTTAACTGTGAGAGAGCTTTTGATGGTGGATCTTCGGATGAGCGAGTTGATGGCTTTTCAGGGCTCGATGAGCCAGATGGCCTCCACATTTCTGAGCGTGATAGGTATAGACCCGCCTAAAAATATCCCGCCAAAAATTGATTTACCGGGAAAGTTTGCTTCGAAGCGCATTATAGCTATAATAATAGATAACTTTGGCCTGCTAGAATGTACTTACTATAAGCCCCGCTTCATAATAGGAAAGTCCGAGGCAGTCATAACGCTCGAATCTAGGAACCCGTACACGCCTCATGTTCTCAGGGAGATAGTTTATGGAGGGGACAGCTCCGACTTCAACCTCTTCAGCTACCTCTCGTCCCTCGGAAAGCGGACTGTGATGATCGGTAGGAAAGAAGATCTTGCCGTGATAGACGGTAAAGGAGAACTCAAGGTAAGCGACTCGGACAACAAGAGCTACGTGGAAGCCGTTAAGGTCCTTAACAGGACAGACTTTCTCTGGGTTCATTTTCTAGATTTCGAGGAGCTCTACAAACAGTACAGCTTTCAGCCTCCTAAGGAAACCGCTCACGTAGC
>JAHAWR010000014.1:3572-20812 GCA_018383835.1 Candidatus Jordarchaeia archaeon
ATAAAGGTTCTTTACAGACAGGCGCAGCTGGACAGTCTTATGGCGATAATAGGAACTTATGGTAGAACATCTGCCCCTATCACATATGAGGGAAAATATGCTGCATGGCAGAGGGCAAGTCTCCCAATAGCTCTTTTAATTAAAAAGTGAGGGGAGGGTTTAACAGGTTAGACGGGAGAAGTCCTTTCTTCCTAGGGCTTCAGATATCAGCTTCATCGCACAGTATTTTCCACACATGGTACATGCCACTTCTCTCGTGGGGTGGCGTTCACGATAGGCTTGTGCCTTTTCAGGGTCAAGCGCAAGGCTAAATTGCTTTTCCCAGTCCAGGTTCATCCTAGCCCTCGCCATTTCGTGGTCCCGCTTTGCCGCTTTGTCACCAAGCCTTGCAATGTCAGCTACGTGGGCGGCTATCTTGGCGGCTATAACACCTAACTTAACGTCTTCCTCGCTGGGCAGGCCCAAATGTTCTGCCGGAGTTACATAACACAGGAAGTCCGCCCCCTCTAGGGCTGCGATCGCCCCTCCTATCGCTCCAACAATGTGGTCGTAGCCCGGAGCGATGTCAGTTACTAGGGGCCCGAGAACGTAGAAGGGGGCGCCCTTACACATAGCTTTCTGAAGCTTTATGTTCGCCGCGATCTCATGTATAGGCACGTGTCCTGGTCCTTCAACGATCACCTGTACACCTCTTTCTCTAGCCCTTTCGACTAAGTGACCTATCGTTACGAGTTCAGATATTTGAGGAACATCTGTGGCGTCATGTATGCAGCCAGGCCTTAAGCCGTCACCTAAACTTAAGGTCATGTCGTACTCTTTGGCTATTTCGAGGAGGTAGTCATAATTCCTATAAAGCGGATTTTCTTGGTCATGATGCAGTATCCAAGCCACATGGAATGTTCCGCCCCTACTCACCATGGGAATTATACGCTTGCTCTCAATCAGCTTTTTCACGTTTTCCCTAGTCACGCCAACATGAACCGTCACAAAGTCTACGCCATCCTTGGCGTGCTTCTCGATGACATTAAACATGTCATCTTCATCCATGTCAACTATTGCGCCTTTCTTTCTAGCAGCTTCTATGCCTGCTTGGTATATGGGAACGGTTCCTACGGGAACATTAACCGACTTTAAAATCCGCCTCCTTATGTCGTCCAAGTCTCCTCCCGTGCTAAGATCCATCAGAGTATCAGCCCCATATTTTACGGCTACATCCGCCTTCCTGAGCTCCAATTCGACGTCACAAATATCGGGGGATGAGCCTATGTTCGCGTTAATCTTCGCTCTCAACCCCTTTCCTATACCTAAAGGCTTCACCTCACGAATAACATTCCTTACTATAACTACTTCCCCTCTTCCTAGCCTTCTCACCACTTTCTCTGGTGAGATCCCCTCACTCTCAGCGACGAATTTGACTTCGTCTGTTAAAACCCACCGGCTCGCCGCTTCCATCCTCGTCGTCAAATCATTGCCTCCAAAAAGAGACGAGTTAATCATTCATACCTCAACTGTTATTGTTTAAAAGGTTAACTAGAATTCCGGGCAACCATCCACCTGCTCCCGGATCTAAAAAGCTGAAGAAACAAGCTTAAAAGCATTAATTGGAGGACAAGTTTTTTAAATGACAGATATTCATTTTTTTCGGTAAGCACGAAGTTTGGAAGGGAGGACATTATGTCGGGAAGTCAGCCTCTCACCATACTACAGAAAGCCATTAATAACTTGATTTTAGTGAAATTAAAGGACGGAAGAACAATTCAAGGCAGACTCTCAAACATAGACGCTTACATGAACCTGTGCCTAACCAACGCCGAAGAGCTGGATGAGGATGGCCCAATCGCCAGGTATGGAGAAGTCTTCATTAGAGGAAACAACATACTCTTTATAAAGCCAGACTTGACGGAGGAACTTCCTTCTAAAGAGGAGGTGGAGGGAAAGCAAACGTAAATGTCAAGGTCGTTCTCTCGCAGCAGGTTTAATCTAAGCTAGCTCTCTTTCCATCCTGTAAGTTTCAAGTAGCTTTTCCAGCCGTCTTTTCTGCTCTTCGCGCTCAGCCTTTTCCTTCTCTTCGAAATAACGTGAAAGCAGAGCGTCAAACTCATTTTTATCTACTATGGCAAACTCGTCAACCTGTTTAATTGGAACCTCGTCTGAGAAGAAAACAGGTATGTTTGCCTCCAAAAAGGCCTCGAGCGCTAGATGAGACATAGCAGTCTTTGAAATAACAGCTTTGACTCCTTTTTCTATCAGAACGCTCGCAGTAACTCTTCCTCCTCCACTTCCGTCTAACAGGAGAACTATGTCGCCCTTGTTTATTCCGACCGCTTCATCAGTTTTACGTATTTCATTTTGAGTAAAACGCTTTACGACTTTAAGAGGATAAACCACTCCTCTAATTTCCATCGCTCTCATCCTTTTCATACTCGCAATCTCATGCCGGGCATTGGATAACTCTTCTTTCAGTTTGAAGATCTCGTATTTAAGTGCTTTAATCTCATCCTTGTAACGTTCAACCAGTCTTTCAACGTCTTCGGACTTAGCACCGATATTAATGGTCTCTAAAGTCTCTCTGAGACGCTGGAGCTCCTCCTCTAGCTGACTCTTCTCGGCGGCTAGAGCCACATTCTGCTCCCTAACGCGAATTAGACCTCTCCTCAATCTTTTAATTTTAGCTCTGTAAGACTCCAATTTGTTAAGTAAGACTTCTAGGTCAGGCTGTTGTGGAGTCTGCTCCTCTTTAACTTTCTCTACTCTTGAAGGTGAAAGTATACTTATCGCCTCCGAAACAGATAAGCCTCTCAGCACCATCACCTTCAACTGGTCGGATGGGAGACGGTGCCCTAGAGACCTCGCTTTAGCCTCAGCTCTTTCAAACTTATTTTTGAATGTGTGGAAAGCCTTAAGGGCAGAGGCTAAAGCGTCCCGTTGATGAGAATCCAGAACTTTAACATGCTTTTCCTCAACGAACTTCTGTACAAGCTCTCTCTTCTCGGAGACCGTAAGGCTTCTCGGCGGACAAAATACCCTCGAATTGAGCATACCAGCCAGCTTCTCAAGAAGGCTTGGGGGTGGATTTACATCAGACGCGAGCAGAACGGGTATACCAAGGGATGTAATCTTTCTGACAAGCGTCATCCTAGAAAGGTCTTTTTCGCTCTCCAGCAGGAGAAGGTTTCCATTGAGATCAAGCACTGCGACACCACACGTAACCCCCGGATCTATGCCTATGATTAACCATTTCTTTGGCGCAAGCATAGTTGGGCCTTGGGCAAGTGGTATCCATTCTAGACGCTCAAGCAGTATAGGCTGGATAGCCACAATTATGTCTCCTCTGTAAGGCTTAACTATCCGGTTCACCACGCTTCTTTCAGCGTAAACAGTAAACTTACTACGTTTAGCGCCACCCTCGACCTCCTCAACGTGCAAGTCATACTCAATCCCCGCCTCATCAAGCCGCCTCTGGATTTCCTTTGTTGTCTGAAGGATGAGGTTGTACATGCGTCTCTTGAATCTCTCTGAGCTCCAGCCTCCATGGCCAGGGCAGCGCCCCCTCGCAACTACTATTCGGGTTTCGTTCTCAAACACTCGTACAACATACCCTACACCATTAGCCGCTAGCCTAGCGCATACCTCAGCAGCTTTAGCGGGTGAGAGCTCCCCCACTTGAAATCCGTTTTGAGAAGCCACCACAGAGAGAGGTAAAGCCCCACTAACAGGGGATCCAGTCACTTGCACTAGTCTTGTGAAAGGGGGGCAACTTGCCATGAAAGAGATAATACCCTTCTGGTTTGACGCGAGCTCGAACACGTTATCCATAGCTACTATGTCCGGCTTAACAGAGTTAATGAGGGCTATCAGCTCACGCTTACTAAGGCGGTCATAGAGGCGCCCCTCCCCGTTCTCAAGCAGAAATGCAGCATACTTCGGAGGAGTCTTAGAGGAGGGGGAGCTCGCAGGCAGAATGTCGACCCCAAGTACCCGCTTAAACTCCTCCATTTTTAACCCATCCAAGAGCCACCAACCTATCTTTCCACGACATAGTTAAGCGCTTCCGATAAACTTAATCGAAACCCAAACTTTCTCTCGAAGAAAGACAAGACATTACGCAAGTCCCTCTCTAGCAAGTAGCGTGCCGATGGATGTCTAATAGACACGTATTGCGGCCAGTCAATTATAGAGATATCGAGTTCAGGGGTCACAATCACATTGTACTCGCTTAAATCTCCATGAATGATGCCGCAATGATAAGCTAACCTTACATTTTCAAGTATCAACTCTATGACATCTCGGGGCTCCGGCAAGAACCTATACTTAGCCAACTCTTTTCCCTCTATGAAGCCCATCACTAAAATATGCCTGTTCCTATAAACAGGCTCCGGCACGGCGACATCATAAGAGTAAAGCGTTCTAAGGGCAGTATACTCTCTCTCGGCTGACTTACAAGAAATAGGGAACCAACTTGACTGGGTAACTCCTCTTTTAACGTAGTTTCGTGTTCTTTTTACTCGCGTAAAGCTTGTCCTACCGATCCTGTGAGCCTTAATGGTGACACGCCTACCAGAAGGAGTTAAGGCGTCGTAGACATCTGACTCTTTTCCGACACCAAGTTTGGAGCCGAAAAACTCTATTATACCCGATTCTGCAAGTGCATTTAAAGCCAAGGTATCGTAACCGTGAACTGTCAACTTGTATCCGACGTAGTCACCTATCTGCCTCACAACCAGCTTAAAGTCGTGAAGCTTCCTGAGGAGGTCTAGAACTCTTTCCTTGCGGAGAGACGAGTAACAAGCAATGAGGTCTACCGGGACAAACTCGTGCGTCCTCATGCCTTTTTCGAGGGAGCGTAGAACCGTGTAATCATCTGCCCCAAGATTGCGGAGATTTCTCGCCAGCCACCTCATCCAGTCACCTAAATCTTTATTAGAATTCAGAAGCTTTTATTTTTTTTTACCCACTCACAATTTGAAGCTGCCTTCAGTATCATGATTAAACTTTTTTCTTATTTAAATGTAAAAAAAGTTCTAACTTTCTTTTTATGTAAAACTATATAGAAAAAACTTATAAAGTATTAATGTCTAGTCTTCCTGTGTGATCACCCTCAAGGAGGAAACGACCTTTGACTGTGGAAGCCGGCGAAGAAGAGCTGGTAGTAAGCAATGAAAACGTCGCCAAGATAGCGAAAGCGCTCTCCTCTGAAACAAGATGGGAAATACTTAGGCTCGTCCGCGACAGGAAAATGGATGTGAGCAGGATAGCTGAAACCCTCAACCAAACAGAGGCGAACATCTCGGCTCAGATAAAGATACTAGAGAAGGCTGGACTAATAAGGAGCTATTACGCTCCAGGGCAACACGGCGTAAAGAAGATCTGTGAGCCCGCCGTGAAGCGCGTAGTAATAGTCATATCAGACTAGGCAGGCTGGTGTGTGCTACCTGCTTCAAAGCGTTTGGCGGCCTCCTCCATTGTTTCCTCGTAAATCGAGGAGGATGCTTTCTTCCTTCTAACTTTTATGAAGAGGGGAGCATTAACGGCGCTGCCCACTATTAGGGCTTCCCCTACAGGGAGATCCGCTATCATGCCGAGTGTCTCACGGGTGATCATCTCGGAGGAGAGTTCTATGGCTTTTAAGTCGTTCGGGTTAGTTACCCGCAGTATTATGTGGGTGTTAGCTTGGCTGAGGACACTTGTTGCAAGTCTCACTGGACGCTGGGAAATGAGGCAAAGTGAAAAGTGGAACTTTCTTCCCTCTCTCGCTATTGCTTCGATGACACTCTTTGAGAGGGCTAGTTCCTGCTTTGCCTCAGGGCAGAACTGGTGCGCTTCCTCAAGTATTACTAGGGATGGCGGAATCAGGCTTCGCCGCCTTAAATCGAACAGCCTCTGAAGGATGTAGGCAACTATCATCTGTTTTTTCCTCAAGCTCAAAATGTCGCTTAAGTCGAGCACTACTGCCCGGCCGGGCTTAGCCACGTCTGGAAGGTGCGGGTTTTCATCTACCCCGAAAAGCTGCGTTTCATCCAATTCGTAGAGCCAGCCTAGCAGGGCCTCCTTCGTTCTAGGATTCACTTTTTCGTCTCCCTCAAGAAACGAGATGACGTCCGACAGGGAGTAGGAGTCCTCTCTCGCCTTCCTCACCTCTGAGAGTAAACGTCCAAGTTCGCGCACTTGGACAGGGCTCATATCAGGCTGAAACATTGCCAACTGTCTCTCTGTAAGAATGGGCGTGGCGAACTGAACATAAGACCCCTTTATCACTGATACGGTGTACGCAAGCTCCCAGCCACCATACTGAGACAATGCCGTGTATTCTCCGTGAACATCCACCACCAAAGTAAAGATTCTTCCTTCACTCTTCTCTCTTGCGAGAACCTCCTCTAGGAGAACCGTCGCAAGATATGATTTTCCGGAGCCACTCATGGCGAGGATGGCCAAGTGCTTCTGCAATAGCCGTGTCATGTTGAGCTTGACGGGCACGTCATGATACCTCATGAATCCTATTTCTAGTCCATTTTCTTCGTCGAAGCCGAAGAACCTTGAAAGGACGTTCCTTTCAGCAAGGTAGACTTTCTCTCCCGGTGAGGGGGGAAAGGTTATCTTGTCGAATCCTTCTTCCCTAAGAACTCCGATGGGCTTGGCTGTCGCAATAAGCATATCCCATCTGTCGCAGGGAAAAATTGAGGAAAGCATCCTACCGCTTCTCTCAAGCTCCTTAACGGCCTCAGCGTGGTAGTAGAAACGGTTAGTCATCATAACCTCCTGCACGACAGCCAGCATCAGTCCATCCTCGGTTTTGAGCTGAACAAGCTGCCCCCTCCTCACAGGAACAATTTCAGGAGACGTAACAACAAATGTGAACTCGGAGGTTGTCGGCCCACGGTCTGTGCATATAACGGTTCCGACGGGCTGCATTTCTTAATCCCTCTTTTAGACAGGAAACAGTTTGTCTCTTGGCTTTAAAAGGCTAGGTGGAACACCAATTTTGTGGGCGAGCTGGTCGCATATAAAGTCCATTTCTCTTTCAGAAAGTTTCGCTTGTGCATGCGCCTCAAGCTGTACTGATGGGAGAGCGTATTCAGGGTGATGCATGGAAAGAGCCATCACAGCAGACGCCACCTTCCTAACCTCGTTTACAGGGTTCCCCGCAGCGAGGAACTCAACTCTTATCGGCCGGTCTAGCTCTGCTGGCTTAAGATAGGTTACATAGAACTTGTCACGCCACTTCTTGCTTACATCCTTTTAATACTGGATGTGTATCTGGGCTATCAGAGTACTTTAATACCATGCTCCTCTCACCCTTATCCAGCAACCTGAAAAGGAGTTCAGAGTCAAGCAAGCTCCGGATGAAAAGGCGGTAGTCGAAAGAAAGGATCTCTCTGAAAGCCGCGTTCCTCTCCACCAAGACGGGTATAACATCGGATAGAAGCTGGACGAAACGTGTACTGCGCGTATCCTTAACCACACCGGCGAGCGAGATACCATTATCAACGCATGACCTGTAAAGCTTCTCAAAGAGCCCTAGAATCTTCATGTACTTTGCCTCTAATCCGGGAGTGAAAGGTTTATCGCTCACCTGCGGAAGCACGCTCCCGTCTAGGAGAAGCAGGTCTATGTCGTACTCCTTCTGCACGTTAATAGCCACCTCCAACTCGTATGAAAGCCTTTCAAGGCTCGCTGAAACTTCAAAGTCCAACTGCGAGAAAGGATCAGCGTTAAAGGTGATTTTAGGGGATGGGTGCTCCTCAGGGTAATAGTAGGCTCTAACTCGGCCTCCGACCTCATACTTGAATACAACAGCGACAGCCCTTACGGCGATAACGTCGACCACTCGAAGGTTCCTGCTGGTCATTCCTCCATCGACGCCAGCAACCTTCAGCCCCGTTAAGTCTATTGAGGATGACGGGTAAACTAACTTGCCCTCGACTATATCGCTAAAGGACTCCCTTATCCTTTCATCAAACAAGTCTTCTCTCTTGAAGCGTTTGAGGACATCAACCAGCATGCTTCTTCCTTTTTCGAGGCGTTTAATCTCGGACGCTATGCTCTCCAGCTGTTTCTCCAAGCTCCAAGCGAAGCCCAACCCGTCCCCTCCAAGCATGCCACAAAAAAAGAGTAAACGAACAAAGAAATTCTTTTCTAAGAAATAGCACAAGGAAAGAAAGGCAGAGGAAGAGAGGATGGAAAGGTCTTTTTGACAGTGGTTTCCGGGTTCGAGTGTTAATGTTACAATGACGGCTATGCTACTTCCCTCTTTTCTGTTATAATGCATGCCGCTATCAGCGGAACCACTATGAGCAGGATGATTATTGCTAGTGCTGTGGTTGGATCCACCATTCTCGAAACAATGAACTCTGAGAAGAAGCCGATCATAGTTATTATGTTCCAGAGGTTTTGATAGTAGTTGAAGAAGCCGAGAGAGTGGTAGTCTATTAGTTGACTGGCTAACCCAGGTATGTCGAAGAACTTTAGGTAGGAGGATAATCCTGCTCCTCCGAAGACGGTTAGCATGTCGGGAAGTATGGAAAGGAGCAGCAGGACTATAAGCGATGTTACCCCTACTATGATTGACCTGTCTATGAGCGAGGAGAACAGTATTGTTATGGATCCGACGGCGAGGATGAAGAGCCATGTGAAAAATATTAGGATCAACAGTAAATTTATGGTTTCAGCTACGCCTGTAAAGAAGAGAGATAGAGGGCCGAGTAAAGTTGCGGCGTAAGTGAAGTATGCTAGGGAGTATGTTAGGGATGTTAGGGCTAGGCTCACTATGGCGAAGGCGAAAAACTTTGACAGTACCAGCTGCGTCCTGTAGACCGGTTTTGAGACGTAAACTGGGAGCGTACCCTTCTCTCTTTCAGCCGCTATGAATCCGCATGTAAGAAGAGTGACAATAGCTATTATGGGCAGGTTCAGATAGTAGGTGGTAGCCCCAATGGTGAAGCTTGTTGCGCCCCTCTGAACAGTCAGGATCCCCATAGCTGAGGAGAAAATGTCTCTGAATGCGTCTATAGCGCCGTTTTCGAATATTCCGTTTAGGAAGAACGCTTTTTCTACTTCAGCCAGGAGTGAAGGGTAGTTGGTGGTTGCATAAGATATCAGGATTAGCTGCATCGGTAAGAACATGAGGATGGAGAATATTACGAATGCCTTGGTTTTATAGAGAGATTTTATTTCCTCTACGACCATGAAGGCCGTCTGGGAAAATGTGATTTGAACCTTCTCGGTAAGGGAAAGAGCTGCCACTTCGACCACCACTAACCTCCTTCTGAGACGAGTTGGAGAAAGACCTCCTGTAATGTTCCACCAACCGGTGCGAACTTTATTATGCGTGCGTCAGCCTCAGCGAGAACTTTAGGAACCATTTTTCCGACAGAGTCCATATCGGATGACGAGATGATTATTCTTTCACCGTCAACTGTGACGTCTACGCCCCTTTCCCTCAGCAGGGAGAGAACAGCGTCCTTCTTGTCAACAATCAACTCGCATCTTCCCGATTTGCTGCGAACAAGCTCCTGCACCACATCCTTTAGTTTCCCTTGCCTGAGCACTCGCCCTCTGAAAATTATCCCTACATAATCGCTTACAGCTTCGACCTCTGAAAGAATGTGACTCGAGATGAGAACAGTCTTTCCGTCTCGGACGAGCTCCCTTACCTTGTCAAGTATTTCCTTTCTCCCAATGGGATCCAGATTTGTTGTTGGCTCATCAAGTATTAATAGGTCTGGGCTGCCCATTAGCGCCTGAGCCAAGCCAAGCCTCTGCTTCATGCCGGCGCTCAGCGTTCCTATAGGATAGCTCTCCCAGCCCTCCAGCCCAACCCAGGCAAGTATTTCCCTCGCAGCTCTCTCAGCACTTAGAGGCTTCATGTGGTTCAGAATTCCTACGTACTTGAGGAAGTCGATGCAGAGAACATGATTGTGATACTCTATTCTTTCCGGAAGGTATCCTATCCTTCGCCTTACATTATAGCTTCCAGCCATCTCACCGAAAACCCGAACCTCCCCTTCGCTAGGCTCCAGTAACCCGAGAATTATCTTTATTGTCGTCGTCTTCCCAGCGCCGTTAGGTCCCAAAATACCGAAGCAGACTCCTTCCGGAACCTCCAGATCCACGTTGTCCAGTGCTGTGAAGGAGCCGAAAGTTTTTCTCAGCCCACATATCGAGATGGCGCTCATCTAATTTCTCCTCCTAATTTTCGGCATTGAGAGAAAGAAGACAATAAGAGACGGAACAAGACTGAAGAGCAAAACAGCCCTTAGATAGTAGTATTTGGAGAGGCTTAACTGCGCTCCGAGCACGGACTGTAAGCGGTAAACGGTTATCGAGTCACCTTGCCTGACTTTTAAGTCTATTAGGAAGCCGCTTCCCTTATCATATTTAGCTACCGAAACGCTCTCCCCATCGCTGTAAAAGAGTATGACGGCTTCCCTTGCAAGCTTGTTAACCCACTCCTCGCACTCACCTACCATGACGAAGTATTTTCCTTCAATGTCAATCATGAGTCCCAAGGGCGTCATGGGGGGAATCCACCAGAGTATTCCGCCCTCAGAAGCATTGTTTTCTCTCGTAAACGGGTTCACTTCAACCACCTGCACGTCACCTAACCCCTCCCTCACATAAATGCTGATGGAGGTGCCGCCGTAAGACAAAGACCAGACAGCAACGAACGACATGGAGTCAAGTGTAGCTGTACCGTTCTCTCGAACAACGTATTCCTCCTTCAAGTAGTAGAGGAGGAAGGGAGTGTTGGGCAATGTGACGGACGGTGAGGGAGAGGCGTAGACCCAAACGCAAAGTGAGGCAACAACTACGCCTATCAGGGCGAGGGCTGAAAGGCGTTTAGCCGTCTCTCGAGCTGAGCTCAACCGTTAACCCCCATGTTAAGTCTCTTCTTAATCAGCTTGTTAACTGACACGACCGCCAACGGAAGGAGGAAGGCGCTCAAGTAGCATGCCACCATATAGTTCCTCGCTTCAGTAGTAAGCTTTTCCGGGTTCGGCATAATAAGAGAGGTTACAGGCTCATCCGACTTAAGGTGGACGTCCTTCTTACTACCATCCGCATAAGTAACGGTCACCACTAAGTTAAAGGAGAAAGATGCGGGCAACCCGGCCACGTCCTGCCAAACTACCAGGAGCTCGGAAACATAGACTAGCAGAAATCCGAGGGACGCGGGATTAAAAGTCCTATCGGACGATAAGGCGTCTTTGGCGGGAACTAAGAAGCCCCTTGAAACGTAGCTCCCATTGCTTGTCCCCCTCATCGTCAGGCCAGTCACTTTGGCCGATGGGTCTGGTGAAGCAGTTATCATGAGCGACCAGCTTCCTATTCCCCCCTCAATTAGAATGCCTGTGTCCACAGTGACGCTGAAGTTGACCCCACTTCCGTCAGCGTTAGGGAACGTGAAGGTGTGCTTTACAGGTTGAGCCTGAACCGGGCTAGACGTGAAAGCCAAGTGTGAAAGCGAGGCTAGAACCAAAAGAGCCATTAGTACTCCTATGGTCTGCCGCTTACGAGGCATTGTAACCCCCTACAGATATGTCGGTTTAAGACATATTCTAAGCCCGATTATTTATAAACATTTTCTTTAGGGCAAAACAAGGATAGAAAGGATGCAAGAGACGTGCGCAGGGGCTCGGAAAAGTAAGCCCAGAAGTTATTTAAGGGTTTCCAAGTCTGAAGGAAACTAAGGAGAGGTATTTTAGCCCGGGAATCCTTTGTTCGAAACATTGAGGGGGAACGTGTTGAAAATCAGGGTTAGTAGGCTTTACAGTCAACCGGTTGAAAGTCTAGAAGTTGAGGTGGTTGAGAGGAAGGGGCTAGGGCACCCGGACAGCCTCTGCGACCACGCCGCTGAAGCAGCCAGTGTAAGCCTCTCAAAATACTATCAGGAGATGTTTGGAGGAATCTTGCACCACAACGTTGACAAGGCTCTTCTAGTTGGTGGAAGAGCGAAAGTCGAGTTTGGCGGGGGAGAGATCCTTGAACCTATAACTTTTATTCTCGCAGGCAGAGCCACGACGGAAGTCGCTACAGAGGAAGGCTTAGAGACTATTCCGGCAGAGGAGATAGCGGTTAAAAGCGTTAAGGAGGAGTTTGGCAGGAGTTTGCGGTTTCTTGACGTAGAAAAGCACTTAGTTGTTAAGGCCATACTGCGCCCAGGATCAACGGATCTCCGCCGCATCTTTGAAGAGGGAAGAAGGCAGGCGCCACTGTCAAACGATACGAGTTTGGGCGTCGGATTCGCCCCCCTAACCGAAATGGAGAGAATAGTCTTAGAAGGAGAGAGATACCTTAACTCCAAGAAGTTTAAAGAAAAGCTACCGGAAGTTGGAGAAGACATAAAGGTAATGGGGCTCAGAGAAAAAGAAAAGATAACGTTAACGGTAGCTGCAGCGATAATTGCCCCATTAACACCGGACAAAGACCATTATGTAAGTGTTAAGGAGCAAATAGAGGCGGAGCTATCCGACCTCGCCTCGACTTACACGAGCAAGGAAATAGAAGTAAAAGTAAACGTGGGAGACAACTACGAGAAGGGGATATACTACCTCACGCTCACAGGTACCTCAGCCGAAAGCGGCGACGATGGGCAGGTCGGAAGAGGGAACAGGTGCAACGGACTAATAACCCCCAACAGGCCTATGAGTATGGAGGCAACGGCCGGAAAAAACCCCTACAGCCACATAGGTAAAATATACAATGTCCTAGCGGGATCCCTAGCAAACAGGATAGTAGTAGAAATAGACGCGGTAAAAGAGGCCTACACATATGTCCTAGGGCAAATAGGAAAAAGAATAGACGACCCATTAGTAGTCAGCCTGCAACTCGTAGTAGACCCAGCAGCCCCATGGAACAACATCCAGAACGAAGCCCAAGAAATCGCCAAAGAAGAAGTATCCAAAGTAACCAACATAACAAAGCAGATTCTAGAAAGGCAAGCTCTACTTTTTTAATGGTACAACGAAGAGGGTGAAGCCAAAAACAATAAAAGCAAGAGACAGGTAAACAGTTTAACGACACGCGGCCGTCGTCTAGCCTGGACTAGGACGTAGACCCTGTAGGGGCGTACGCCCTCCAAGCCTGCGACCCGGGTGGCCACCGCGTTTAGCCAGGGAATTCAAATCCCGGCGGCCGCACCACTTCCTTCACTCCTGCAATGTTTTTCTTAGAATTTCTTCTGCCATCTGTCTTGTTGTAGCGTTGCCGCCCAAGTCGGGGGTTACAACCGTCTTTTTAGTTACCACATTCAACGTTGCTTCCCTAAGCTTTCTGGCTTGAATGGTGTATCCTAAGTGGTCAAGCATAAGGGCCGCTGCGAGTATTATGCCTGCGGGGTTCGCTATCCCCTCTCCTGCTATGTCTGGTGCGCTTCCATGTATTGCTTCAAACATCGCATGCCTGTCTCCTATGTTCGCGGAAGGACATAGTCCTATGCTTCCGATTATGCCGGCGCAAAGGTCTGAGAGAATGTCACCGAACATGTTGGTTGTGAGAATGACGTCGAAGCGCTTCGGGTCGAGAATCAGGTTCATTGCTACAGTATCGACATGCATTTCATCGGTCTCGATTGAAGGGTGGCGGGAGGCAACTTCAAGACAGGTTTCCCTGAAGAGGCCACATGTCTCCTTCATCACTGTTGCTTTGTGTACTATGGTGACCTTGCGCCTTCTCATCTGCGACGCCATTCTGTAAGCGTACTCGGCTATCCTTCGAGACCCCTCGCGGGTTATTACGCGCATCCCTATGGCAACGTCGAGAGACACCCTGTACTCTATGCCTTTATAGAGGTCTTCGGTATTCTCTCTGACGAGTATGACGTCTATCTTTTCCGGGTACTGGAAGGGGCGCACATTGGCGTACAGGTCTAACTCCTGCCTCAACGTGACGACCACGCTCTTGGGACTCCCGGGCCCCGGCGGCGTCGCTGTTGGACCCTTTAGTAGCGCGTCGCAGGACGATGCGAGCTCTATTGCCTCATCATCGATAAGTACATTTTTTCCCGTTTTTTTCATGTAGTCCAAGCCGGCCTCGATGGGGATGAACTCTATTTGGGGAACTAGTTCTCTCAGGATTTCTATGGTTACCGGGACTATTTCGTGTCCTATGCCGTCCCCTTCAATGTAGCCTACTTTTGCCATGGGAACCGCCCATGCTTCTTATAGTATTCAGATAACCCTCCTGACTTCACGATCTCCATTAGGAAGTCGGGTATGGGGTTCGCTCGAAGCTCCACTCCTTGTGCTAAGTTGTATATGTGTCCTGTGCTCAAGTCGACTTCCAGCTCGTCGCCTTCCTCCACATTGCTTGTTATCCCCTTACATATGAGAAGAGGGAGGCCGACGTTGAAGGAGTTGCGGTAGAATATTCGGGCGAAGCTTTCCGCTATGACTAGCGAGACTCCCACGTGTTTGAGGACTAGTGGTGCTTGCTCTCTACTTGAGCCACAGCCGAAGTTTTTACCTGCGACGATAATGTCGCCTTTCCTAACCTTCCTGGAGAAATCTGGGTTTATGCCTTCCATAGCGTGCTTAGCAAGTTCATTCATGTCAAGCGTCTTAAACTTATACTCTCCGGGGCGCCGGGACGGCTACCTTGCCGGGGATAATATAGTCCGTATTTACATCGTCCGGAAACTTCCAAACTTTACCTCTAATCATAGTTCTTCCTCCCGCGGATCTCTTATTTCTCCAGCTATTGCCGCCAGTGCGGCGGTGTGAGGGGATGCAAGGTATATTTCAGCTTCGTCGCAACCCATTCTTCCTTTAAAGTTTCTGTTGGCAGTTGAAACTACAACGTCGCCGGGTGAGGGGATTCCTTGATGTGTTCCGACGCAGGGACCGCACCCAGGATTGCAAACTGTGGCGCCCGCCTCTATGAATGTCTCTATCAGTCCTTCCCTCAGAGCTTTAAGGTAGACTTCCCTGGATGCGGGCACGATTATCGTTCTCACCTTAACCTTTCTGCCTTTCACCACTTTTCCGGCGATCCTGAGATCTTCTATTCGCCCGTTGGTACATGTCCCTATGAAGACTTGGCTCACAGGGATTCCCTCTACTTCTTCCAGTGGTTTAACGTTGTCTACAGAGTGGGGGCATGCGACAACCGGCGTGAGGTTTTCAGCGTCAAGCTCAAGTTTTTCGCTGAACTCTGCATCCTCATCACTAGATAGAAGCTCATATCCTCCAGTTACCCCTCTCTCCTTAAGGAAAGCTGTTACCTTCTCGTCCGGAGCCACTAGGCCAGTTTTCCCGCCCATTTCTACCGCCATATTGCAGAGAGTCATTTTACTATCTAGGCTGAGCCTCTTCACAGTGCTCCCTGTGTACTCAACCGCCATGTAAGTGGCTCCATCAGCTCCAACTTTTCCGATAATGGTTAGCACTATGTCCTTCGCGTACACCCCCTTGGGGAGCTTACCCTCAACAACGACGAGGAATGTTTCTGGAACCCTCATCCAGAGCTGGCCGCACGCAAAGACAGCCGCCATCTCCGTTGAGCCGATACCTGTAGCAAGGGCGCCGAGCGCCCCATATGTGCAGGTGTGACTGTCAGCTCCCAAAACTACTTTTCCGGGCTTTACGTGTCCCCGCTCCATCATGAGCTGGTGGCAGACGCCTTCTCCGATGTCGTAAAGGATCACCCCTTGGCCTTTAGCCCACTCTCTCATCATCTTGTGTAGCTTCGAGACGCCCTCACTTGGGCTAGGTGCATTGTGATCGATGACCAGGGCTACTCTACTCGGATCCCAGACCTTCTCGACGCCCATACTTCTGAAGGCTTCTATTGCTAGGGGTGCCGTGCCGTCCTGCGCCATGGCAAAATCCACATTGGCCACCACTATGTCTCCCTTGTACGCGTCAGTACCAGACGCGAGACTGAGGATTTTTTCGGCGAGTGTCTTACCCATCAATCCGCACCTTTCACGATTTTTCTTCTTTCTAAACGCCTGCAACATACAGCATTGACAAAATAAACGTAACGGGCTTTCAAGGCTTGTAGAGGGGAATTTCGCCAACGAGTCCAGCAGCAAACCCAACAAGCTCGTCTATTATCACGACTTTAACTTGCAAGTCAGAGAGCATAGATGCTGAGTACAAGTTGTGGAAGCATGTGGGACATGCTGTGGCTAGGTAGGATGCGCCGGCCTCGTCGGCCAGCCTGACAATCTTGTCTGAGAGGTGATCTCTTACCCAAGTGTATGAGGATCTTACAGGGCCTCCGCAACAGGATGACAGCTCGCGACTGCATTCCAGCTCTACGAGCTTAACTCCAGGTATGTTCTCTAAAACTTTGCGTGGAGAATCATACAGTTTGGCGTATCGCCCCAGGTGACATGGGTCGTGGTATGCTACTGTCGCATCCAGCCGCCTAGTGAATGCCAACTTGCCAATATCGAGAAGCTCCTCGTATACCTGTGATGTGTGGAGGACTCTGATGTTCCACGGGTACTCGCTTTTGAACACGTTATAGCACATCGGGCAGAGTACAACAATTTCTTCAACTTCTTTCTCCTCAAATAGTCGGGCGTTTTCTTCGGCATATTTTTCAAATTCCTTACTGTATCCGATGGTTTGAAGAACTCCGCCACAGCACTTCTCAGTACCCATAGTTCCCAGTGAAATATGCCTCGCGAGCGTTTCCAACGCCAGCCGAGCTATCAGTGGATAGGAGTAGCTGGCTACGCATCCAACATGAAAAACAGTACTTCTGCATTGGGTTAGCCATCCAACGTCTCCGAGAAGCTTGCTGAGAGGGGATGGAGGGCGCCCCGTTATTGTCCCTAGGCTCAGTATACTTTCCCGCTGTTTTCGGTATGAGCTTAGAAGTGGCGCCCCATTGTCTGCCAACCTAGACCTTGCTTCACAGATCAATTGTGTTACATTCACCTTGGAGGGACATAGCTCCTCGCATTTTTTGCAGAGAGTGCACGAGAACAGCCTGTCAACTAACAGCTGCGATGGCGGAATATCCTTCAAAACGAGTCCTCTTATTAGGAGAATGCGGCCACGCGTGTTCCAGTCCTCGGATCGTTGAACCTCGAACACAGGACACCCAGTCCGGCAGAGGCCGCACCTGAAGCACCTTAAGCTTTCAATGTAGAGGCTGTCATCTACTTCGGCTAGGGGCGAAGCCAACTTCACATTGTTTGCCTCCGTTTCACTTCCATGAAGCCAATCTCTGGAAGAATTTAAAAAAGTAATTTGGTAGACAAGGGTGTAGGAGAAAGAAGTTGAAGAAAT
>JAHAWR010000014.1:20832-21758 GCA_018383835.1 Candidatus Jordarchaeia archaeon
TTAAGGAGGTGTTCTGTGTGAGTGACTTGAAACCAATAGTACGAATTCCAAAAGAGGCGAGCAAGGTTAGAGAGGGACGAGGGTTCAGTCTAGGCGAGCTAAAAGAGGCTAACATAACGTTGCAGGATGCCAAAAAGATTGGCTTAAGGGTGGACGTACGGAGGAGGAGCGTCCACAAAGAAAACGTCGAATCTCTAAAATCATTTATGAAGGAGCTTCAGAAGGCCAAGAAGAAGGCTGAGAAAGTAGCCAAAAAAGTCGAGAAAAAGAAGGAGGAGGTTGCTGAGGAGAGGCGCGATAAAGTAAAGGAAGCCCCTGGTGAAATGGTTCCGAAAGAGGGGGCGCCGCTAACCACGCTTAAGGGACTAGGGCCGAAGACTGCGGAGAAGCTCAAGGAGGTGGGCATAGAGAGCGTCGAGGAGTTAGCGGAAGAAGATGCAGAATTACTTTCCGAGGCTACAGGGATTAGCGTGCAGAAACTTTCCTCTTGGATAAATGAGGCTAAACAACTGGTGAAAGAAAAGAAGTAACTCTCTTTCTATTTTACAGCTGCTACCCGGGTGAACGCAGATCTTCCTTTAGTACCCCCAGAAATTTTTTGAAAAACCACTTTCTTGCTACGGGTTCCAGACTAAGTATGGATAAGGGTTGATCCATGCTTAGTCTTTGGGGTTCATGAGCCTCAAAGCTCCTCGCGAGTTCATCGGAGCTTGCATCAGCCTCACCCCCCGTCAGGGTGAACCCCCTCCACCTCTTCACAAGCTCATTGAAGAGCTTCGGAGATGGAGAAAGACCCTCCACCTGAAGATATAAGTTTATGCATGCGTTAAGCTGCCTATCAATCTTTAACCCACAGCTCTTGCACTCGTAGAGTGCTCCTTTCGGGGCATTAACCATCCCACACCTGGAGCACGTCTTAGAGGAGT
>JAHAWR010000014.1:21766-22081 GCA_018383835.1 Candidatus Jordarchaeia archaeon
TTTAAAAGCTGGACTCTAGACTTGTAACCCATTAAACTGATTATAGTTTTCCAATCGCTTTTTGCAACGTTTCTGTTGTGAGTTCTTGACTTGTTGAGCATCTTCTCCTTTTTGAGGTCTTCGAAGCCGTGAACGTAGCCCCTAAACGCCTCAGCGATCACTCTCGTTACTTTATGAATGAAGTCCCTTACCCTATTCCTCTCCCTCCTCGAGTATTTCTCTAGAACTCTCCTCAAAGATGGCTTCCTCGAAGCCTTACTTTGCAGTCTCTGCCTCTTCAACTCATAAACTCTATGTATGTGGAAGAGCTTTCTA
>JAHAWR010000015.1:0-8658 GCA_018383835.1 Candidatus Jordarchaeia archaeon
GTGCAATGTTTTGCCTGCAGGTAGCTAAGCTCCTAATGCTTGACATTAGGGATGCCCTTAGCTCCTCCACGCCTTTAAGTTCATCCTCCAACTTAGGTAGTTCCCCCAGCTCTTGAAGAAGAACCGCCTGCCTTCTTTGAGTATGCCCTCCGACCATTACCCCCGATGTTTCAAGGATCTCTCCTTCAAGGGTCACTTTTCTCACCTTAACATTGTGGAGCCTCCGCGCCACATTCAGATCCTCGACGATAAGTGTGTTACCGAAAACGTATTCAAAAGCAGGCCTAAACTTCTCATCAAAATCAATGAGTTTAACAGCTTCCCCAATTATGCCTTCACCGTCCTCAACTACTGGTCGCAGCCTGGAACGTATAAGGTTTAACGGTATGAATGTCGCCCGTCCCAACCTGTTCTTTTTAAGGAAATTTATGCACTCAACAGCTACCTCATCATTTTCAACTACAACATAATTGAGTCGTTGGCCTGCTGCAGCCTCAAGAGCCATAGCATATTCTTCCTTCGTTTTGCCAAGCTCCGCTATGGTGCCGTAAACTCCTTTTATGATCCCTTTATCGCGTAGTTTCAAGATCTCATAAACTGCCGACTGAGACCTGAGTATCCGTTCTCTTTCCTCATTAATCGCTCTTATTCGGATTATCTCCTCCCTTAGCCTTTGAAACAGCTCTTCAATCTCCTTAAGCTTCTGCCCCTTCTTCTCCTCCTCCACCTCAACTCTTCTCATTTCGCCGGAGAGCGCTCTCTCTCTTTCCTCCACCCGTTTTTTCTCCTCCTCCAGCGAGACCAGCTCTTTCCTCATGTTCTCGAGAGCGCCTCTTAGTGCCTCCAACTTTCTTCTTTTCATCGAAATGTTTGCATGGTTATGTGCTAGCTCTCTTTCAAGCAGCTTCCTCTCGGCTTCGAGCCGTGCTTCATCCCTCCTTAATTTATCTAACTCCGCCCTAAATAGGTCCAGCTCCTCTCTGACCTTCACGTACTCGGTGTCCATGTTTGCTACTTGCTCGTACAACGCCTCCAAGATACGCCGTTTAGCCTCAGCTTCATCGCTCAGCCTCATATGCTCAGCCAGAGCCTCCTTAAGCCTCTTATCCTCCTCCCTTAGTTTGCTCTTAATGGCCTCTATCTCTATCTCCAGTGACTTAAGCTGCCTGTCTTTCTCGGCTAGCTCCTTTTCCTTAAAGCTCGTAGTAACCCCCTTCTCGGAAGCCCTTTTCCTTTTTTCACTTAACTCTAACTCTAACTTCCTGACGTTCTCCTCAATCAGCCTAACTTCTGCCTCCAGTCTCTTGGACTCCTCATCCGCTCTCCACCGCTCCTCTTGAAGTTCTCTCATTCTCTCTTGGAGAACCCTTATCTTCTCCCTCCCCTCGCTTATTTCCTCTACCACCCTCCTCAGCTTCTCGCTTTCTCTCCTAAGTTTGGCAAGGCACAGCTTAGCTCTAAGCTCTTTTATCTCCTCCTCTAACTGTTTATACTTGATGGCCCCCTCCCTCTCCTTAGCCAGCCTCTCCACTAAGCTTTGCACCTCCCTAACTTGAGCAAGATTTTCCCTTAGATTCTGCTCTGCAATTTCCAGTTCCTTCTGAGCTTTCTCCTTCTTTTCATCAAAGGAGGCTATTCCGGCTATGTCCTCGAAAAGCTTTCTTATCTCGACATGTCCCTTACGTATAACTTCCAAAATTTCTCCTTGAGGGATCATGTTGTATCCATCAGGGCTTATTCCTGCAGCTTCAAGTAAGTCTACCATCTGGCTTCTCGAAACCACCCGGCCATTAAGCTTGTAAACTCCCTTTCCATCTAAGTCCACTTGGCGCGTTATTACCACGGTGTCTGAATCTACAGGAATACGCCTGTCAGTATTGTCAAGATAGACGCTGACTGAAGCATACTTAGCCGCTCTCCCGCCTCCACTTTTGGAGTAGAATATTAAATCGGAAAAGTTTCCCGCCCTCATAGATTTGGCGCTCAGCATGCCTATTCCGAAGCGGATCGCGTCGAGAAGATTACTCTTACCTGACCCGTTAGGTCCTACTATGGCTACAAATCCCCTTGAGAAATTAACAGTAACTTTACGATTGCCAAATGACTTGAATCCTTTAATAACTATCTTTTTGATATGAACCGTTGTCACCACCCGCCCGAAGCAGTGAGAAGATAGCGCGGCTTTAAATTTAAGAAAAGATATTATGCGCGTAATACCGAAATAACGTTACGTTATTCCGAATCAAAGGTTCCATCCATTTTTCCGCCGCTTCCATCTTTAACTAGAAATACTATTCAGCTAAAAATCCACGACCTTTTGCAAAAAGAATTAGCCGTATACCGGAAACCCCAGTTTCAGTCTTAAAGGATAAATAAAAAAAGTGTTCAGTGTACCGTTACGCTCTTAGCCAAGTTACGCGGCTTATCTGGGTCCGCTCCCCTCTCAACAGCCATGTAGTAAGCAAATAGCTGAAGGGGGACGGTATATGTTATCGGCGTTAGAGGCGCTGGGGTAGCGGGGAGAATGAAAACGTCATCTGACAGTTGCTCAACCTCCTTCTCTCCCTCTTGAGTTAGGCTTATGATGTTTGCCCCTCTAGCCTTCATCTCCATTATGTTACCTACGATTTTGCTTTTTGTCTCATCTGGAGGCGCTACAAAAACTACTGGGAATCCTTTCCTAACTAGGGCTATTGGCCCATGCTTTGACTCTCCCGCTGGGTATGCTTCGGCGTGAACATACGATATCTCCTTAAGCTTAAGGGCGCCCTCCATAGCTGTTGCCACATTTATACCCCTACCCAAAAAGAAGAAGCTTCTCCTACTCGAATACTTCTTGGCGAGAAGCTTAGCTTTCTCTTCCGTCAACCTTATTGCCTCTGAGACCAGACTCGGTACTTCATAAATTTTTTGTTTCATACGCTCGAGCTCCACGTCGCCTAACGCGTTGTTTAGCTCTCCAAGCCTAAGCGCTAGGAGAGCTAGCAATGCAAGCTGTGACAGGAAAGTTTTGGTAGCTGCGACTCCCACCTCTGGCCCAGCCCTGGTGTAGAGAACAGCGTCAGCTATTCTCGTCACAGAGCTACCCACAACATTTGTTATGGCAAGAACCTTCGCACCTTTAGACTTAGCGTACTTGGCCGCCTCAAGAGTGTCTGCCGTCTCACCCGACTGAGTGATAGCTATGACCGCAGAGTCGTTTGACAACAAGTCCTGAAGAACTTCATAGAACTCCGATGATAAAACGGGGTGCATCATCTTAGAAGCTAAGCGCGCCATCATGTACTTCCCTGCGACCGCAGCGTGGTTAGAAGTTCCAGCACCGGTCAAGTACACGTGATTTGCTTCACTGATCACTTTTACAGCTTCATCAAGCTCTCGCATATTCACGGTTAAGGTCTCCCTTAACGCCTGAGGCTGCTCGTGAATTTCCTTAATCATGTGGTGAGGGTAGCCTCCCTTACACGCCATTTCAATAGTCCAAGGAATTTCTATCACTTTAGGCTTCACAATGGTTCCATCTGAAACTCTTTCCGCTAAAAGCTCTCCTTTTCTGGCCACTGCCATGCAATCGTCCTCCAAAATTATCCCCCTATTTGTAAAGGGAAGAAATGCCGTCACGTCGGAGGCGCAGTAAGTAGCGTCGTCATCTAATCCTACAAGGAGGGGGCTACCATCTCTAGCGCACAACAACCCATCAGGGAGTAGAGGGGAAAGCGCTACTATAGCATATGTTCCCTTAATCATAGTCATAGCCTTCCTAAACGCTACAACGATGTCTCCCTCATCTTTGAAGAGTTCCTCAACCAAGTGCGATATGACTTCGGTGTCAGTTTCCGAGGAAAAAAAATGCCCCCTACTCAAGCAGTCCCTCAACTCCAAAAAGTTCTCAATTATACCGTTGTGGGCAAGCGCTATGATGCCTTTACAATCGACATGAGGGTGCGCGTTCTCCCTAGAAGGTGGGCCGTGAGTTGCCCACCGTGTGTGCCCTATTCCAATAAAGCCGGGCAACCATTTGAGGTTTAATTTAGCGTCAACTTCGTCTATCTTGCCTTTATCCTTGCCGATAAATATTGTTCCGTTATAAAGGGTGGCAACGCCTACCGAGTCATATCCCCTATACTCGAGCCGCTTCAACGAGTCAACTATAAGAGGGGCAACGTGCCTGTTTCGGTGAGCTATGCCTATGACGCCGCACAAAAGTTAGCCTCCAAGGAAATAGTCGTGAATAGATTCTTTCTTCTGCTATAACTTAAAAACTTTCTTTAAAAGAAAATTAAAATTATACATAGAAACTTAGCCTCGCAAATCGGTTTTTCACTTTTTTAAAACCTGATTTCGAAAAATTTAATCGTTTTTAAGGTTTATTTTTAATTAATGGATTTTTTACTTCTTCTTTGTTGTTTTACTGTTCTAAAGGGCATTTTCATCTCCGAAAGCATTTTAAACTTTTTTGTAATGTTTATTTCTTTGTTGAGGTGGTTCGGTGGACTGGGTACTCGTCGAGAAAGATGGAGACTACATAGCTATACCAACTCGTGTGGTAAAGGCAAACGAGGTTTTAGGCAAGGTCTTCACAGGAGACAAAATACGCATACTCACGGCGTTGGCGGAGGAGTCAACATACCCTAGGAGGCTAGCTGAGAAACTTGGCATGAAAGAGCAAATAGTATACTACCACTTAGCTACCCTGAGGGATGCAGGCCTAGTCTACGTGAGCAAAAAAGAAGAAGTCAAGGGAGCAGTGGCAAAGTATTATTCCACAAATTTTAAGTCGGTCTCCCTAGTTTTCAGTGAGAATGGCATAAGCGTGAAGCCCTCCCAGATATTACGCCTTGGAGAGTCCGTCATGGAGTTTCTTACCCCATTCATTGAAAAAGGGGAATTTAACTCTAAGATAATCGTGGGCAGCCCTGACATTCATGGCCCATACAGAGCTCAGTCTCGGGATACACACTACGCGGTGGAGTTAGCGGCTTTCCTCGGAAGCATATCCGGCAAGGTTGGCAGCGGGATCGTAAAACTAGACACCGAGGTGCGTGAAGACGACCTCAAGGGAAACATGATAGTCGTCGGGGGACCTGTGACGAACATGGTCGCAAATAGGATCAATGATATTCTACCATTAAGGTTTGATATGAAAGAGCAAAACAGGATCCTTTCACTAATAACGGGGCGTATATACTATGAAGATGAATGCGGGATAGTGGTGAAGACAACAAATCCATTTAATCCCCAGTCGAGGATACTGCTCTTAGCTGGGAAAAGGTTTCAAGGAACCAAGGCAGCAATATTAGCTGTGACAAAACACATAGACGATGTCGCCAAAAATAATTCCTTTGACCCCTCTGTGCCTGCTCGTGTGGTCATGGGGTACGACTTAGACGGAGATGGTGTCATCGACGACGTTGAGTTTCTAGAGTAAACCTCTTATTTTTCAGCAGCACTTTCTAAACCTCCCTGAAGGATTAGGTATGCGTTGTATGGCTCTCCACTCGTCAATTCTCCACACATGTTATGTGTCATCATTTCTCTGACCTCGTTTATGTCCCTTGTGTGTCCTAGAACGTAAATTAACTTAACGTATGCTGTTTCTGGCAACATGTTCCCGCAGGGTATAACACCTAAACTAAGTAGGTCACGGCCTCTTTCGTAGACGTTCATCCCCACGAATCCGTAAAGACACTGCGATGTCATGGCAACAGCAACGCCGTCTTTTATCGCTCTTTTAAGAGACGGAATTATCGCTCTGGGGCAGTGCCCAAGCCCTGTACCTGCAAGAACTATTCCATGATAATCTGCATTCACAACGTTTTCTACAATGTCGGGCTGCATTCCAGGGTAAGTGTAAAGTAGAACCACTTTTGGATCCAACTTTGAGTCCACTGTTACCTTTCTATGTTCGCTCCTACGCTTATAGTCGCTTCTCAGCATTCGTATTACTCCCTTGGCGACAACTCCTAAGGGTATATCTCCTATCGTTCTAAACGCATCCCTTCTACTTGTGTGCATTTTCCTAACCCTTGTCCCCCTGTGAATTATGTTGTAGTCGTCGCTACTGCTCCCATGCATGCACACAACAACCTCTGCTATGTCGCTTTTCGCAGCTACCAACGCAGATGAAATCAAGTTCATGGCGGCGTCGCTCGAAGGCCTGTCACTACTTCTCTGACTTCCAACTAAGATTACGGGGACAGGCAGATTCTTTAACATGAAGGATAACGCTGCCGAGGTGAAGTGCATCGTGTCCGTTCCATGGGCGATTATAACGCCGTCAACTCCTCTATTGATCTCCTCTGCTACTTTCTCAGCTATCCGCACCCAGTATTCCGGTTGCATGTCCTCGGAGAAGATCTCGAAAAGGGAAATCATTTCTAGGTTGCATATTTCCTCTAGTTCTGGGACAGCGCTGAAAAGTTCTTGGGGGGTAAAGGCGGGTATAACTGCTCCAGTCCTGTAGTCCAGCCTGCTTGCAACGGTTCCGCCAGTTCCTATCATGGATACGAGAGGCTTTCCCGGTTTAAACTCAACTTTCTTCTCAGGTAGGACATAATGTCCCGGACTATAACCAATTTCCTCAATCACTGTTTCCTCTGTAACTTTCACGCCTACATTGTATCCTGTCTTGAGCTTTAGTACAATGTGGTTTCCATTTCCAAGTTCACTTCTTGGAAGAAGAATTCCCTCATAGGTAGCGCCGGAAGTGGTTACCCGCACCATGCTCCAAACCCTTACCCCCGCCTCCTCCAGCTTCCTTCTCACAAAACCCCTGTAGCCTCTAAGCGTGTCCTCACCGCTCATCCTCCAGCCACCTCTTTTATTTTATCTTTCAGAATTTTAGCCACCTTGCCTCCGTCTATTTTTCCCCTTACCTGCTTCATGACTACCCCCATCAGCGGGCTGAAGGCTCTGTCACCCCTTTCCCTAATGAGAGCCACGTTTTCACTTACAATCTTAATTATCAGTTCTTCGAGCTCCCTTTCAGAGAGCGGGCTTATACCCAGCTCCCTCAACGCCTCCTCCACGCCTACATGTTTTTCCGCGAGCTTAGCGATTAATGGCCCTACAGCTTCCTTAGCTATCTTGCCCTCAGAAAGATGCCTGAAAACCTCTTTAAGCTCTTCCTCAGAAACCTCTTCAACCTTTACTCCCTCTCTCTCCAAGGCCTTAAGAGTTTGCAGGAGAATAGAGGCGACTAGCACCGGGTCGACATTGCACTCGTCGACCACCTCCTTGAAAAGGAATACTTTTCCTTCAAGTATAAGCTCTTTAGCAAACTCTTCATTTATACCGTATTTTTCGACAAGCTTATTCTTAAGATTCCATGGGTACTCGGGGAGTTGACTAGCAACCTTCTCCTTCAATTCCAGATCAAGCCTTATGGGGGGTGTATCTGTGTCAGGATAGAGGCGTGCCCCTCCATGTAGTTCTCTGAGAAACTCACTGTTTCCATTTTCTAGAGCGCGCCTAGTTTCGTTTGGCACTCCTATCAGAGCCTGATGTGCTCTCTCAACAACGATCTTCAAGGCTTTCTCTCCAACGTTTCTAAGTGCCTTTACAATAACGAAGGCATCCTTGTCCCCGACCCCTAAAGCCCGGCGTAACTCACTCCTTTCCTCGTCGCTTATTCCATACTCTTCAAGGTTCTCGTCGGAGTGAATTATGCCCTCTAATCCAGTAATGGCACGCACTTTCTCCGCGATCTCCTTGCCGAAGCGCTTACCCGGCTGCACTTCAACCCCGAGTATTCCAGAAAACTTCGAGAGGCGAACTCCTAAAATCCTTTCATCCCCCCTCTGTTTAAGTATCCTGCTACGCGTGTTCCTAAAGACCTCTGTCACATCCCTAATGTCTATCTTTAATTCTTCCTCCCTTACACCTCTACGTACAAGCTCATCTCTTATCCTGATAAGAGAAAGCTGACGTATAACCTCATTTTTAGCCAGCTTCGGAAGCCACTCCAGCTTCTGCACGCCTTTGATCTCAACTCGCGCTCCACCTTTCACGCTAACGTTTATGTCCTGCCTTATGGTTCCAATTCCACGTTTAACCTTCCCTGTACTTCTAAGCAGAAGCCCAATCCTGAATGCTGTTTCCACAAGCTCCTCGGGCGTCTCTATGCTTGGCGCCGTCACTATCTCCACTAGAGGTATGCCGAGCCGGTCGAGCCTGTAGTACACGGTGTTTTCTTCCTCTCTAACCTTGCGCGCAGCATCTTCCTCTATGCAGATCGTCTCTATAGGAATCTCTTTCCCGTTCACCGGTATGCTACCGTTTAGCCCTATAATCAAGGTTCGCTGAAAGCCACACGGAACAGACCCATCAAGGTAGTTCTTACGACAAACGTGAAGCTCGTCGACAACCTTGGCTTTCACAAGCAGGGCCAGCTCCAACCCTATTTCTAAAGCCTCCCTCGATATCTCAAACGGTGGGGTTTGACGCGTACATGCAACTACATGTACGTTTCGTCTATTTCATAGGTGCACGTGGTGTCATAATAGCCCTCATAGACGACTGTTTTGCCCTTTTCATACTCCACCAGCATGGCGGGATCAAACTCCCCCATTTCCCCAAGAACCGGGCGGAAAAACCTTTTAATGGTGAAATGCGGCGGGTCATTTCTGAGTTTGGGGGGACAGTGACAGAAAAGCTTAC
>JAHAWR010000015.1:8668-9103 GCA_018383835.1 Candidatus Jordarchaeia archaeon
CAGCTCCTGATGTATCTCCAAGCCTGCCTTAAACCCCACAGCTTTCCAATCAATCTCTTCTTCTTCATTCTTCAACAAGTTCACCTCAGAATTATATCCGCGCCTCCTCTTTTCACACATCTCGTTAGGCTTCTAAAAATCTTTTTATCTGCCTTTTTGATAAGTGGAAGCCTCAGAGAAGGATGGGCGGGGAATGTGCACCGTGGAGCAGGAAGCCAGCTTAGAGGAAAGGGCTTGTAGAGAGGTTATTAGGCTACTTCTCGAGGGGAGACGCCTTGAAGAGGCGAAGCGGCTTGCATGTGTCCGCCACGGATTAAAGGTCGTTCCAAGCAACATAAAAATTATGAGCTACGCTTCTCCTGCTGAAAGGCAAAGACTTATCCAAGTTTTACGTAAAAGGAGCAGTAGGTCTCTTTCTGGCATACTTGTCGTCGC
>JAHAWR010000015.1:9111-12858 GCA_018383835.1 Candidatus Jordarchaeia archaeon
CTCCTCCATATCCCTGCCCTGGAAACTGCATTTACTGCCCTGGCGGTGTTTCCTCCCCTAAATCCTACACTGGCCATGAGCCAGCCACGCTGCGCGCCATAGAAAATAACTATGACCCCTTCATGCAGGTTAAATCGCGCTTAGAGCAGTACAGAAGGATGGGCCACGCGGTTGATGGGGGGAAAGTTAAGCTTGTGATTATGGGGGGAACCTTCCTCGCGTTTCCCGAAGACTTCCAAGACTTTTTCGTAAAGCGGTGCCTAGACGCGATCACTGGAGTGGACTCATCCGGTCTAGAAGAGGCGAAGAAGCTTGCAGAGAAGTCAAAGATAAGAAACGTGGGAATAACCATAGAGACTAGGCCCGACTACTGTAAAGAACATCATGTGGATAGGATGTTACATCTTGGAGCGACAAAAGTTGAGCTAGGTGTTCAAACAGTTTACGATGAAATATATTCTCTAATTCGAAGGGGGCATAGCGTGGAGGACGTCGTCGAGGCATTCAGAATTGCGAAGGATGCGGGGTTAAAGGTTACAGCCCACATTATGCCTAACTTGCCTGGATCCACGCCTGAGCGCGACGTTGAAGTCTTCAGAACAATTTTTCACGACTCTAGATTCAAGCCTGACAGCTTAAAAATATATCCATGCCTTGTCTTGGATGGAACAAAGCTTTACGACATGTACAAGCGGGGCGAGTATGAACCCTACCCGCTAGACACGATAATTGAAATAATCGCTCAGGCAAAGAAGATGATGCCCTATTGGGTTAGGGTTCAGCGGATACAGAGGGACATACCTGCTAGGCTAATAGTTGCGGGAGTTAAAGAAAGCAACCTCAGGGAGCTGGTTCTACGTAGGCTCGAGTCTGAAGGGTTCCACTGCAGGTGTATACGCTGCAGAGAAGTAGGACGTTACGTGCGCAGGGGCGGCGTTCCCCCGTCGTCTGATGAAATAAGGCTTCATGTTGAAAGATATAGTGCCTCTGAGGGAGAAGAGTACTTCATTTCGTACGAGACCGAGGATCGACGCGCCCTTGTGGGGTTTATAAGGGTGAGGTCCCCCTCAGAGAAAGCTCATAGGCCAGAAGTCTCTAAGCAGTCTTCTGTTATAATCAGGGAGCTCCGCGTCTACGGGCCCCTTGTACCTGTAGGCGAGCGGCTTGAAGACGCTTGGCAACATAAAGGCTACGGTGAACGTCTTTTAGCTGACGCTGAGAGAATCGCTAAAGAAACATGTGACGCAAAGAAAATTCTTGTACTTTCAGGTCTAGGAGTAAAAGAATACTACTACAAGTACGGATACGAGAAAGAAGGGGTCTATGTATCTAAAAAACTGTGAAGCCTGTTAGCGCCTCTCGAAAACGTTACTTCTTGATCTCAGCAATCTTCCCTGCTATATCTTTCACCAGTTGTTCTGCCTGTCCTGGATCTATAATGCATGCTGCAGCTGCCGGCCTGTCTATTCCGGCTGAGGCTCCCAGGTCCTCCTTACTTGGAACATATATGTATGGGATGCCCTTCTCCTCGCATAACAGTGGAAGATGCATCACGACTTCTGGGGGGTCAACGTTCTCCGCTATGAGTACCAGCTTTGCTGTTCCTCTTTCAACAGCCTTCGTCGTTTCATTTGTTCCTCTCTTTATTTTCCCTGTGTCACGGGCTATTTCAAGGCATTCAAGAGCCTTAGACATTATCTCGCTTGGTACTTTAAACCTAACGTGTGGCTTCGACAACGAGTAATCCCTCCTTCAGGCTCGGCCCTCATAAGGGTTTAGAATGAAAAAGCCTTCATTCCCTTATGAAGCTTTTGGTTCATCGAGAAATTTTAAGACTCGGTCTTTCACCCCTAGCAAAGAGAGTGACGTCTATGCCACGCAACTTCAGCCACTCCGCTGTTCTCCCGGTTATTATTAGTCGTGTCCTTTTGAGGTCGCTAACCTCCTTTGATCCGGTCAGGAACATAGTTACCTTGAGTTCTTTAATAAGGTTCCCCATAAGGCTACGTCCCTTATGGTAGTCTCCCTTGTAGGCGTGTTCAAGAAAGGGGTATGCGATTCCCGCAGCGTTAGCGCCAAGCGCAATCGCCTTCGCCACGTGGACGCCGCTTCTAACACCCCCCGTTGCTATGATCTTAAGGTTCGTTGCCGCTGCAACTTCAACTGTGGCGACGGTGGTCGGTATTCCCCAGTCCCAAAAAGTTTTCCCTAACTGGTCTTTGCCTCCCCTTCTGAAATGCTCGACGGCAGACCAGCTGGTTCCCCCTGCCCCGCCAACGTCTATAGCTTTCACGCCTGCCTTCTCAAGAAGAATAGCCTCCTCTGCTGCTACTCCGCAACCTGTTTCCTTAACCATAACTGGAACGTCAAGCATTTCAGTAGCCTGTCTTAGGCGCTCTAAGACGCCATGAAAGCTTGTCTCCCCTTCGGGTTGAATGGCTTCCTGTAACGGATTTAGATGTACTGCTAATATGTCAGCGTCTATCATAGAAACTATCGTTTCGAGCTCCTTTATGGTATAGCTCTTAACCAGCTGTGGAGCGCCGATGTTAGCTATCTTGAGGGTGGTTGGCGCTTTTTCCCTCACCACGGAGAAAGTATCTCTCAGACTCGCATCTTCTATAGCTGCTCTCTGCGACCCTACTCCTATTCCCACCCCAAACTCTTCAGCAAGCGTAGCTAGGAAAGCGTTAATCTCTCCTCCTTTACGTGTCCCTCCAGTCATGGCTGCGATTATTATTGGCGCCTTTAACCTTTTGCCGAAGAGGCTTATCTCCAACTTTACATCATCAAGATTGATTTCAGGGATCGCACGGTGAATGAATTCCACATCATCAAACCCTGCCGACTTGGAAAACTGAACGTTTTCCCTGAGGCAAATCTCGATATGTTCCATCTTTCTCTCCTTAGTCTTCTCGATGTGATCCAAAACTCTCAACCTTCTTTATGGCTTTACAAGAGTTCCAACTTTTCCACCTAGCAGCGCTCGTAGAATGTTTCCCGCCTTCGTCGCGTTTGTTACAACAACTTCTATCCCTCTGGATGTTATAGAGATAATTTCGTTCAGTTTCCCCATCATCCCGCCCGTAACGTCTACTCCTCCAGATTCGCTAGGCCGTGTAGTCATCATTTCAAGCTCAGAGCGCTTCAACTCCTCAAACGGTCTGGTCTTGGTTCTCTTCGGATCTGTAGGACATATGCCATCTACATCCGTGCCGAAAACCACCCTTAACGGAGACAAAACCGCTGAGAGGTGCGAGACTATCTGGTCGCCTGAAAGTATTGTAAATCTCTTTTCCTCGTCCAGAACAGCGTCCCCCCACAAAACCGGAGTAAACCCCATTGCCAGCGCCTTCTCTATAACTTCAGAAAACATGACGGCAATTCTTCCGTTTTTCTGCACAGTAATTGCTGATGGCTGCAGAGGTAGTGCCGGAACACCTGAAGTGTGAAGGTTCTCTGCTATCACGCCGCTAAGCCTTCGCATTGCCTGAACCGTCTCCGCGAACCCTATGAGTTGCGTCTCCTCTCTGAATCCGTGGTGAATGCCATATTTTTTGGCTAAAGGGTGGCCGAAGGAGCCTCCACCATGAACTATAACCAGAGGCGGGCAACCAGACCGGATAGCGGTGGCAACCTCTTCAGAGATACGCTTTATAACTTTTCTCCTTATCGAAAATGGTTTATTTTTGTTTGTCACAACGCTTCCGCCGATTTTTACTATGATAGGCCTCAGCCCAAGACACC
>JAHAWR010000015.1:12866-13529 GCA_018383835.1 Candidatus Jordarchaeia archaeon
GCCTTTACAGTGCCTCCTTCAACCTTGCCTCGAACCTAACCCCCTCTCTTGAGATACTTGTTATTATCGGTATTCCACCAGCGTTTCTTATTGCATCAGCCACTGTATTGCTTCTTTCTTTGGGAGTTAACGCAACCATGCATCCCCCTCCCCCGGCACCGGTTAGCTTAGCTCCACACGCTCCAGCGCTTCTAGCTGCGAAGATCAAGCTATTTAACGCCTGCGTTGAAACTCCCAGAGCGTCGAGGAGGCCCTGATTTATATCCATCAGCTCCCCTAACTCTTCAAGGTTTTTTTCTCTTAAGAGATACGCTCCCTTCATTGCGATTCTACCTATAAGCCTTATTATGGGGTCAATCGCTTCTTTGCACCTTTCCCTCCTCTCACGCACTTTTGCAACCCAGTCCTTCGTGCTTCGCCTGACACCTGTATCACCCAGCACAAAGGGGATGTCCTCATCTATTTTGATCCGCCTTACCCGTCCACGCCTGAAAACTATAGCAGACCCATACGTGGCTATGGCGTTGTCGACGCCGGATGGCGTTTCATGCACGTCCTTTTCAGCTTCAAACGAAATATCGTAGATTTCTCTCTTCGAAAGACTTATTCCATGCAACGAGCTTATCGCTGCAGTTGCCGCCACAGCTACGGCGGCGGATGACC
>JAHAWR010000015.1:13558-15494 GCA_018383835.1 Candidatus Jordarchaeia archaeon
CATATCCTTAACTCGAAACCTCTATCTAGTCCGTACTCTTTAAGTTTGGATGTAATCGTCCAGATCGGCCTGAGGTTTCCAATGGACACATGCTTTTCGTCTAGCCTGAACTCAACTTGCGACTGGTAATCGCGAGAGAAAATACGAACCTTATTACCTGAGAGCGGTAAAGCTTCTACGAAAGCTCGCTTATCGACGGCGATTACGAGAGCCGGCTCTCCGTAGACAACGGCGTGTTCACCGAAATAATATAACTTTGCCTGGTGCTGACGCAATAACCATACCTATCACCAAACTATTGAGCCTTAATTTTCGCTTCAAACTCCTCGACTGATACTTGAAGCTCGCTTCCTTCTGGGAGTTCACCTCTTTCCCTTAAAACCTGTCTTGCTAGTAGCCAATAGATTAGGGAAAGCGCTCTTCTTCCCTTGTTGTTAGTTGGTATGCAGAGGTCAACTTTAGATGTTAAATTGTCAGTGTCGCAGAGAGCCACTGTTGGTATGCCAGCTTTCTCTGCCTCTATTAAAGCTTGTATATCTGTCCTGGGGTCTGTGACGATCACGACGTCCATGTCCATGTAGTTTGGAAGACTAGGGTTGGTGAGAGTTCCAGGAATGAAGCGACCCGTTACTGCCCTCGCCCTGGTTACCTCTGCGAATTTTTTAGCTGGCTTCTGCCCATACGTCCTAGTTGAAACAACAAGAACCTTTGTCGGCTCAAAGCGGGAAATGAAGCGTGCAGCCACTCTAATTCTTTCATCAGTCTTCCTTACGTCCAATACGTAGAGTCCATCAGAGCGAACCCTGTATATGAATGGAAGCATTGACTGGGTTTTAAGCTGTGTTCCTATATGAATTCCTGCCGCAAGATACTTGTCAAGCTGTATTAGGAGTTCAGCCTCGCTCACATTAGAACACCTCTAAAAAACTTCTTCCTTTCTAATTTTTTGCGAAAATGGAAGCACCTCATCTATCAGATCCGTATGACTTAGAAGCATCCGCCTACAACAATATCTCCTTAAACCCATGCTGTCAAGGATAGCCTTAGGGTCTTCTCCTTGGCGAACCCTCCTAGAATATTCCTCCCACTTGTCTGCGATAAGTGCGCCACATGTAAAACACCTAATTGGTATTATCAAGCCTTAATCCCCCGATAGACTTAACAGTTGCTCACCTATAACTCTTCTGTCTCCTAGCTCTCGCTCCGCGCCCTCCGAACTTCTTCGGCTCCTTCCTTCGTGGGTCGGAAACGAAAATTTTTGCGTCATACTCCATCATTTGCTCCCTAAGTTGAGGGTTACCAGAGTACTCGAGGAGACCTCTAGCGATAGCGGTTCGAGCAGCCTCAGCCTGCCCCATAAAGCCGCCGCCCCTAACGTCAACATCTATGTCAACTTGTTCAGCCACTTCGCGCGCCAATACGAGTGGCTCAGAAATCTTCAGCCGAGCTACGTCCGGCTTAATGAGTGGGAGGGGGATCTTGTTTATCCTAACTCTACCCTTTCCCGGCCTCACAACAGCTCTGGCAATTGCTGTTTTCCTCTTGCCGCTTGCAACGACAATCTTAACCTGAGTCTTTCTAGTCTTACTCACGGTCGTTACCTCCGCATGTTCCAGCCTATCTCACTTGAAATATTTTCAATTCGGATAAAATTCGCGTTAACCCTACTATTTATGTGTGCATCTGGTATGGTTTGCGCCTTAACCTCTGAGAGAAACTCCGGAGTGCCTATGTATACCCTCAGCCGCTTGTAGGCTTCTTTTCCCCGCGCTTTCTTCCACGGCAGCATTCCTCTGATCGTCCGCCTCACCAGCATGTCGGGTCTCCTATAGTGGATTGGTCCCTTCCACGGGGCTGTGATCGTCCTTACCTGAAGGAACTTCTTGTACTTCTCTATAATAGATCTCGGGTTCCCCGTCACCACAGCTTTCTCAGC
>JAHAWR010000015.1:15513-21524 GCA_018383835.1 Candidatus Jordarchaeia archaeon
TCCCCATTAAGGAGGCGCTTCGCCACAACGCTGGCCATCCGCCCAAGAACCAAATCGGTTGCGTCAATAACAATATGGTTCTCCACGTCTCATCGCCCCCTCTAAGTGATTATTTTAACGTTGCTACCTTTAGGGTTCCTTTTCATGAGTTCCTTGATCGATATACATTCTCCCCCAGCACTTCTAGTCTTCTTTATGGCGCTCTCGGAAAAGGAAAGTGCGGCAATGCAAAGCTTGTGGTCGAGAAACCCGGACCCAAGCACCTTACCAGGGACAACAATAACCTCTCCATCCCTTGTGCATCTGTTTATCCTTGAAAGGTTAACCGTTACCCTGCGCCTCCTAGGCTTCTTCAGCCTCTCGGATATGTCCAACCAGATATTCGCCTTCTCAGCCTTCGCCTTCTTCTCGAGGGCGACTATCAATCTTCTAACGTTAGGGTCGGTGGGTCCCGTAGCCTTCAATGCGCCTCCTCCTTAACAGCTATAGCCAATTCCTCCATGAAATCAGAAAACTTCTTTAAAAGTATGTCGATGGCTACACGAACTATCTCGCTTGAGGGAAGAGCTCCCGTGGATTCAACAGTGAATATGAACGTCTTGTCATTCCATGAAACTTTTATAGCGTCGAAGCGACAAACCTCCTCACATGACTTGCATAGCGAGCACTCAAGAACATTTTTTACAACTAATTTCTCCTCGTCAACAGCCAGAATACCCTTCGGACAAATGGATACACAATCTCCGCATCGAACGCACTTCTCTTGGTCAACTTTTATAACTGGCATGTACTTGTATGCGCACGTCGAGACAGGCTGCCACTTGGCGTGAACTTTGCCTTTCCCCAGCCTAGCATGTGCCTCCAGAACTATCCTTTGGCCCCTAGCCATTTTCGCGATGGGTATCTTGTCGCTGACCGGGCGCACGACGGGGTCTTGAGATTGCAGGTCGCCCGAGTAAACTATTACTTCCCCCTCCTCCGCCTCTCTCTCTAAAGTGAGCGTTAACGTGCATTTAATGCATCCCCCCCCTCCGCAGTCGCATTCCTCAGGCAAAACGTAGCTTTCAAGATCTGTCACGAGCGGAATAAGCCCAAGTCTATGTGCCAGCATTTCGTCGAAAACAGGAGACGTGTTCTCGATTATTATAACCTCGTCAATAGCCATCGACGGAACCTCTGCTAGTATTACTCTGCGGAGCGCGTTAGCCACGGATACATCCACGTCCTCTACTACAAAGCGGAACACGTTTCCTTCTAGTTCAAGTATTCTTACATTCAATAAACCACCACCAAGATTAAGAAACCCTGTTTGAGGACTATACTCTGCGTCCCCTTCTCCCACCGGGCCGTCTTGTTCCATCGTGAGGAATAGGAGTTACCTCTTCTATTCTGCCTATTCTTAGTCCCGCTCTAGCCAATGCTCTGATCGCTGCCTGCGCTCCTGGTCCTGGAGTTTTTGGACCGTGACCCCCAGGAGCCCTTACCTTAATGTTAATTCCGACGATTCCCTTCTCCATAGCATCTTTGGCAGCCCTGAAGGCCGCCTGCATTGCGGCGTAAGGCGACGATTCTTCTCGGTCGGCTTTAACAATCATTCCTCCACTATATCTAGCTATAGTCTCGGCTCCTGTGAGGTCCGTTATAGTAATTATAGTGTCATTGAATGAGCTGTAAATGTGGGCAACGCCCCACTTTGCCCTCTTTCTTTCTTCAGCTTTTCCACTACTCATGCTTCGACACCCTTCTCTCTTTCATTTCTCAGGATCCTACTAGCGCTTTACGCACAGGGTGATCGGGGCTTTTAAGGGGCGACGTGGAAGCATAGTTGATCATATTTTCCTCCCATCTATTTACGATGTAACTTGGCCGGGTTACCCTCCTTCCAGCAACCGCTATGTGCCCATGTACTATGAGTTGCCTAGCTTGATAAATGGACTTCGCGAGCCCCTTCGCCGCTATAATTGTCTGTAACCGCCTTTCGAGGAAGCTCTCAACAGTTAAAGCTAATACGTCGTCCAGCGTGGCGTCAAGGGGCAGTATCCCCCACCTGTAAAGTTTGCTGACGATCTCTTTCCTCTGCTTTTCCCTTTCCTCCTGTGGTAGCGCCATCGCTTTTCGGGCTCTCTTTCTGAAGTTGCGAAGGATAGCTTGGGCCCGCCACAGCTCGCGCTTATTTCTCAACCCGTACTTACCTATTAGAACTATTTCGTTGTGTAGGCGCTCCTTGTCCCAAAGCTTGCGTGGGGTAAGATACTTCTTCTTTACTTTTTTTATGTCGCCCATCCGAAAGCACCCTTTTCACTTCTTTTTCCTGTGGACGCCGACTGTTCTTCCTTTACGACCAGTAGTCTTCGTCCTCTGTCCTCGAACCTTTAATCCAAGAGCATGACGTACACCCTTCCAGCACCTAATCCTCTTCATAAGCTCTATGTCGTTCTTTACTGCTAGCATTAAGTTGGAGCCGGTGAGGTGAATATCTTTGCCCGTCTCAATGTCCTTTCGTCGATTCAGCATCCAAGATGGGATATTGACGGAGGCAGGATTCAACAATGCCTCTTCTATCCTTTTCACCTCTGCCTCAGCCAGGAATCCCAACCTCTTGTTGGGATCCATATTTAGGGCTGACAGAATAGCGCGCGCCATCCGCGCGCCTACTCCATTAATTTTTGTTAGCGCATATTCTAACCTATGGGACCCATCTAGGTCTGTTCCGGCAATTCTAATTATGTGCCTGTAACTTGCCGTCGACAATACTCACACCCTTTCAGCCTTAGAGAGGAGACCGTATACTCGTCAAATAAACTTTACGTCTTCTGGAAATTCCGTGCACGAACACATATTTAAACTCATTTTGATTTTTTAAAGGTGACGTGCAATTTCGGTGTCAAACTTGAAGGCAGCCGTACTTTTCAGCGGCGGAAAGGACTCAAGCTTAGCTTTGCTGTGGGCACTTAGCCGCCGCCTCAAAGTTGAAGCGCTCATATCTATGATCCCGAGCAGAGAGGACAGCTACATGTTTCATGTGCCAAACATCAGATTGACAGAACTACAAGCGAAGGCCGCCCGCCTTCCATACGTTTCAGCTACTTCGTCTGGGTTAAAGGATAAAGAAGTTTTAGAGCTCGAAAAAGTGCTTGAAAGACTCAACGTTGACGTAGTGGTTTCAGGAGCTATTTCAAGTGAGTATCAGAAAAGCCGTATAAACACTGTTTGCGCAAAGTTGGGGCTGGAAAGTCTGACGCCACTCTGGCATGTGAACGAGACTCTTCTACTCTTAAATGTAGTGAATTTTGGGTTTGACGTCAGATTTTCCGGGGTTTACGCGTTGGGCTTCACGCGGAACTGGCTTGGGAGAAAACTAGATCATAGTGCAATTGCCGACCTACTTCTCCTCAAGAAAAACTATGGAGTCAGTGTGGCAGGAGAGGGGGGAGAGTACGAAACCGTAGTGTTAGATGCCCCCTTTTTCGAGAGCAGAATCAAGATTGTTGAGTCCGAAATTCACTGGGACGGCTACAGGGGGCAACTCTTAATTAAGAAGGCCGAATTAACGGAAAAGAGAGGTGTGGAAGAATGATCACAAAGGAGGTCGTGGAGCACATTGCATGGTTGGCTAGGTTGAAGCTGTCGGAGGAGGAAAAGGAAAAGTTTGCGCGTCAACTGAGCAAGATAATTGACTACTTCAACGTAATTAGTAAGGTTGACACATCCAATATTGAGCCGACGTTCCACGTACTGGAGCTCTATAACGTCTTTCGCGAGGATAAGGAGGTTGAATCCCTCCCGCAAGAAATCGTAGTGAGAAGCGCTCATGAAAGTGAAGACGGCTTCATTAAAGCCCCAAAAATAATCTAAGAAGGGTGTGTAAAGTGCACCTTAACCGTCTAACATGCCACGAACTTGTCGAAATGATCAGGACAGAGTCGGTCACAGCAGAAGACGTAGTCGAACACGTCTTCAGGCGCATAGAGGAAGTAGAGAGCAAAGTAAACGCCTTCATATCTACCTTCAAGGACGATGCGTTAGAGAAGGCGAGGGAGATCGATAAGAAAATTAGGAGAGAGGGGAAGGTGGGGCCACTCACAGGAATTCCCGTTGCCGTTAAGGACAACATATGTACTCGTGGAAAGCTTACAACGTGTGGCTCAAAAATGCTTAGCAACTATGTCCCACCCTATAGCGCCACGGTAATAGAGAGAATAGAAGCTGCAGGCGGAATAATTATTGGGAAGACCAACATGGACGAGTTCGCCATGGGAAACTCCACAGAAACGAGCTTCTTTGGCTGCACGCGCAACCCATGGGATCTTGCAAGGGTTCCAGGTGGCTCCTCTGGTGGCAGCGCCGCAGCTTTAGCATCCGATGAGACGGTGCTTGCGCTTGGAAGCGATACAGGTGGTTCGGTCAGGTGTCCTGCGAGCTTCTGCTCGGTTGTAGGCTTGAAGCCAACTTATGGGGCCGTAAGTAGGTATGGCCTAGTTTCTTATGCAAACAGCTTGGAGCAGATAGGACCAATGGCTAAGGACGTGTTGGATTGCGCCATACTTTTCAGCGTCATCTCGGGCCACGATCCAAGAGATAGTACGTCCGCTCCACGCCCTCCATGCGACCACACGTCCGCTCTTGATGGCGAAATTAAGGGCATCAATGTTGGGGTTCCGAGGGAATTTTTCGCTGCAGGCGTGGACGAGAAGGTTAAAAAGCTAGTTTTAGATGCGGTCAGCGTCCTAGAAGACTTAGGAGCTACATGCGAGGACACCAGCATCTCCTACTTAGACTACGCTGTTCCTACTTATTACCTCATAGCGATGTCTGAAGCTAGCTCAAACTTGGCCCGTTTCGATGGCTTAAGGTACGGTTTCAGGGCAAAGTGTGAGGGAGACTGGAATGAAGTTTTCTCCGCCACTCGGAGCGAGGGATTTGGAGAAGAGGTGAAGCGCAGGATACTCTTAGGAACCTTCGCTCTTTCGGCAGGATACTATGACAAATATTACCTAAAGGCGTTAAAAGTAAGAACACTAATAAAAAGAGAGTTTGAGAAAGCCCTAGCCAAATTTGACGTGCTAGTTGCACCAACAATGCCCATCCTTCCTTTTAAAATAGGGGAGATGGTAGAAGACCCTCTAACCATGTACATGATGGACGTTGACACAGTTCCAGTAAACTTGGCAGGCGTCCCGTCAATATCTGTGCCTTGTGGCTTTGCAGACAGGCTTCCCGTCGGACTCCAAATAATTGGGCGATTCTTTGAAGAATGGAAAGTTCTCAAGGTGGCGTACGCGTTCCAAGAAAATACCAATTTTAACCTTAAAAAGCCAGAAATTTAGAGGCTGAGCTGATGGACGCGAAAGTAGAAGGTCTTGACGTGAAAATAGGATTAGAGGTGCACGTCCAACTTACAGCACTCAAAACCAAACTATTTTGTAGCTGCTCTGCAAACTACAGGGGGATGCCCCCCAACACGCTCACATGCCCCGTGTGTTTGGGACACCCGGGCACTTTGCCCGTCTTAAACAGAAAGGCAGTAGATCACGCCATAATGGTTGCTTTAGCCCTCAATTCCTCGATCTCGCCTCAAATGATCTTCTTCAGGAAGAACTACTTCTATCTTGACCTTCCTAAAAACTTTCAGATTTCCCAGTATGACAAGGCTGGCGGCGTCCCCCTATCTGTCGGCGGATGGGTGGAGTTTAGCGTTAACGGGGAAAAGAAAAAGGTTGGGATAAGGCGTATACAGCTGGAGGAGGACCCGGCGCGCCTTATTTATCCTGGAACCATAACAACCGCTCCCTACGCACTGGTCGACTTCAACAGGGCAGGTGTAGCTCTCCTCGAAATAGTAACCGAGCCTGACATGGAGACACCTGATGAAGCATACTTTTTCCTCCAGAAGCTGAGGTCGATTCTCGAACACTTAGAAGTTTCAAGCGAGAACATGCAAGGATCGATGAGGTGTGATACCAACATTTCCATTAAGGGAGGAGCCAGAGTGGAAATAAAAAATATTTCCT
>JAHAWR010000124.1 GCA_018383835.1 Candidatus Jordarchaeia archaeon
TTCTATTTCTGGCGGGGGGAGGAAAGAGCTACCTTGAAGCTTGGAGGAAATCGCTGGAGCACGCTTTAAGGGAGTGGAGGGATAAGGCTACAGGGTTCCTGCTCGAGAGAAAATTCGGAGAAGACTTCGTTCTGAGCGGCGGGTTCACGGCTAGCCGCGACGAGCTGGCAAAGGTGGAGGGGGTTTTGAGGAGGGTGGCTTCGGAGCTGGAGGGAGTGCTACGTGACCGCTTCCCCCTTGTGGCTTTAGCCTTTGAGGAGGCTGGACGAGGAGTTCTGGAGGAGCTGGCGGGATACGTTTTCACTCTGATCCAGTTCCTCCAAGAGAAGGCTTTCAGCGACTTTAGGGGCAGGCTGCTGGAGGAGCTCAGCGAGGAGAGGGCCCGGCTGCTCTACTATGGGTTGACGGTTGAAGAGATGAAGGCGAGGGTTGAGGAGTATGTTAACGAGTGCATGAAGGAGTACGAGAACCAACTTTATATGGTTAGCCACTTGCTTGCGTGTCAGAGCCCAGTCATGGAGAAGGCTAGGAGGGAGCTTAGGGACGAAGTTTGGGAGAAAGTGGTCTCAACGGTCATCAGGGGAGAGGTACCCATTCTCCTTTCCGCAATAAAAAATGTTAAAGAGGCCGCTAAGGAGGTGAGGGGACGGGTCTTCTTGGATGTTGCTGAGAGTTTCCTTAAGGAGGTTGGTGGAAGCGTCACGGCGGCGCTTCCTGCCTTAGGTTACATGTTGGAGGAGGCAGGAGTGCTTGATCTTTTCGCTGAGAAGGTGAGGGAGTCGTATGAGGAAGTGAGGGCTTCACATGAAGGTGAAGCAGTCCTTGAGAGGCTGAGGGAGAGAAAGCTGTTTTTGTCGGGGTGCGCTGAGGACGTTAAGAGGGTAGGAGACGCCTTCATGAGGGGGCTTAGGAAGAGCGTAGCTTCTTGGATGAGCAGGATTCTAATAGGTGAAGACGGCAGACCTCCCCTAGTTAAGCTGCTGTATGATTCCTACTTGGATATGGGTGAGAGGGTTAACGGTGCGCAGTTGGCATTTAAGGTTTTGGAGGCGATAGTGTCCGAGCTGAAAAAAGAGGGGGTTTCTGGAGCAGAGAGTGTTGCTGACGCCGTCAGGAGAGTTTATGACCTACTTGTAAGGGAGTTAAAGAGAGTTAAAGGAGACGGTAAGGTAAGGAAGTGGCTTGAAAGAGCATCTAAAAGAACGGGTATGCCTTTTACTTCTGTTAAGCAGTTCTTCTCATACCTTGTTAAAAGGCGGAGTCAGGTTTGGGGCTGGGTGCTTGGGGAGGGCAAAGGTGAAGTTGTGCTTGTTCCTCCCATTTCGCTGGATCCTGAGGATGTGGTCCGATTCTACATGAGGGTTTCAGACGTTATTCTGGATGAAGTCTCCTTCATTAGGGATGTGGTGTCACTGCTCAAAAGCGTCAAAGTGGATGTTGAAGGTGAAGTTAAGGATGCGTTAGACTTTCTCGTCGGCGAGGCTAAGAAACTTAGAGGGGTACGGGGGGCTAAGAGGAGGATAGAGGAGCTCCTAGGAGAGGAAAGGACATGTATCTTTAGGCGGCCTGAACCCTTCGAGGAGGTTGTCGAGAAGTGGAGGATTGACCCGTTCTTCGGGGGGCGAGAGGAGTTTTTGGAATGCTATGTTGGGCACACCTTCTGGGAGGATAAAGAGACTGTGACCCGGCTCGCTGACCGGGCTGTGAAGCGGCTTATGGGGTCTAAGGATGAGTCTGAGCTGGTGGCGAAGGCCGCTGAAGCGGTCAAGAGGCATAGAGGGGTTCTCGAGTCAGCGCTGGCAGCTTTATCAGAGCACTTCTCCATCTTCACGCAGTACTTAGAGTCGCAGAGCATGAGAGTTGAGCTCTCTTTCCTTTCACCCAGCGCCCCAAAAATTTTGAGGAGAAAGCCCAGTTACCCTGACCTTAAAGTAGAGTTAAAGGCTGCTGAGGGGGAGGCGGCTGACGTCGAGGTAAAAGGGGGGAAGCCATCCATAATTCTTGGTGAGATCGGGGACGCGTTCTTTCCGAGAGGAGGGAGGGACGTTGAAGAATGTCTCAGGGGTCTCGGAAAGTTTAGGGCAAAGCGCACCGACTCAGGATTCCTAATAGTGTTCGAGCTCCCCGGATTTGGGGAGGAAGGAACATTTAAGGTTGCGAACTTGGCGAGAGCGTATGCTTGGGGGGTTTTCCTGAGGGAGAACGAGAAGTATTTTAGAGCTTTCAGAGAGCTACTAGGGCTCATAGGCTCAAGCGCCCAACAGGAACTCGACATGCTGAAGGAGTTTCTAAGATTTGACGTGTTCAGGATTAAGTGAGTAGCCGGGTAGAAGGCGCGGTAGTAGCCTCTTGGAGGGAGCTTCGACAATGCTCCTTTTTTTAACCCCGCGTTTCATCTAGCGTACGTGTGGTTTCCCTGTTCAAGAGTTGGTGCTTTAGCCCGGGAGTGGTTGCCCTGTTGAGGAGCCCTAAAATTTTTTTCTCCAGCTCCTCCACCGGTATGCACGCCGGGATGTTAGCCACAAAATTCCCCCATTTCAGTATTATTTGTGGTGTTGCCGACCTCTGCTTCCCGCTAATTACTAAGAAGTCTTTCTCGGGGATAAACTTCTTCAGTTTGTCTGCCAAGTTCTTCTTGTAAGCTTCAAATGCTGGAGTTTCTCCTAGAATAAGGACAGCTACTTTTTAGTTTGACACTTCCGACGCCAGTAAATTGTAAAGGCACTGAGTGCATGATGAGGGGTCTGTGAATGCAAGCTTAGCTAGATTATATGTTTCCTCGAAGAGGTCATTCGGAATGCTCTCCCCCCTGACCTTTACGTGGCTCCCCGTGGATGGGCATTGCAAGTACCCGTCTCTTCCCGCCAAAACAGTGTTGTGGCATACCCCCTGCTCCCCCCATAGGAGTGCATCTCCTTCCGTGGAGACTAAGAGCACTTCGGGGAGGCCTTCTTCGTTGAGGCAAAACGCCTTTTGCTTGTCCCGCATCAGGCAGGGGCATCCACGGTAAGCCTTAGGGCTCAAGGGGAAGCCTCCTCTCAGTCGCCGCGCTTAACTACCCTCCGGGTAACTAAAAAGTTTCTAGGAAAACTTTTCCCTTTCAACTTGGAAGGCGCAGTGCCGCTGACCGAGACCCCAGCACTCGACCTCCTTAGAGGAGAAGGGCTTTCCAGTTAACTTCTCCATAAAGCCCTCTATGAAGCCTGCTTCAAGCTCGCATAAGCCGACCCCTATCTTTTCTTGCCCCGAGGCAAAGGCGCACGAGTCTATGGTTACGAGGATGCGTTCATCGTCAAGTGTTTTAACACTGCAGTTTGAGTGGATGCCGCTCATTAAAGCGAACGGCGAATTCATGAAGTCTCTCAGTTCGACCGCCGCGTCGCTGACAGGTAATCCCTCCTCCGGCGCTAGGATCCTGCCCAGCCTTTTTCCTGCAAGCCTAATGAAGAAGCCTGAGACTGGGTCAGCCAGCTTTATCGATGTTACCTGCTGCTGAAGGTTCATGATGTGCGTGTAGTCTGATATGCCGACTCTTATCCTGCGCCCCTCTAAAACGCTTTGAATCATGTTTCTAGTAAGAGTTTTTATGAGCCGGTTGAACGATTCCTCTCTATCCTTGACGCCCTTCTTAGTCAGGTGTGTAGCGGTCTTCCTGCCTTCAAGCACATCTTTACTGAGTGAAAGCTCGAACTCGCAAAAAGATGCACCCAGCCCCCAGCAGTTCCTCTCGGCAACATAGACTGTTTCGCCTAATATGGCTTCTGCCAGCCCACTAAGCATCCCTGCCGTGAAGTAGCATAGGGGCTCGCCTATGACAGGCACGCCAGTGGCTGTCGCTGACTCGTAAACCCTGATGCACCCATAGCCTTCACTCTCCTCCACCACTTCCGCGCTCCTAGCATCGAAGACGCCTAGCTCGTTCTGCCTCACGTGAAACCTGTCAATGGCTATCAGAAAGTTGCGAAATTTCTCCTCGATCGAGGTGTATGGGTCTCCAAGTTCGGGTTTGATGTCGTAAAGGAGGCCCGTGAAAGCGCCTGTTTTGCCGGCCAGCTTCCCTATGGAGTAAAGGAGGTTTCCAGCTGTTACGTCTAGGGATAGGAGAGAAATTGTTGCGAGCTGGAGGTTGCTTATGTGCACGTAGTCGCCTA
>JAHAWR010000119.1 GCA_018383835.1 Candidatus Jordarchaeia archaeon
GTGCTAACGGGTAGTGGCACACCCCCAATTCGAAGGCGTGAGCCATAAAGGACGAGGCAACAACCAATGGCCTCTGAGACATGAAACATCACCAGAAGCGAGAACCTCCCAGCTTCAGCCGTGGAGAGTGTCAAACTAAGGAGGATGCTAGCAGCGAAGCTGGAGCTTGAAGCGGAAAGGAAAGGCGCCCCAGTACGCAGGACAGACGCGATAATAGTAGCAATAGCCATTAACGGGAACGCTAAGCTTTTCACACTGGATACTGAACACTTCAAGCCACTAGAGGCGTTAGGCCTCAAAATTTTCTAGCATGAAATGTGAGGGGAAGAACCCAGAAACTCTTCCTCTAGAGTCCAGCACCTAAAGCCAACATATCGCGTTTTTAACGGCGCTCAATGGTCTTACGGCTTAAAGTTGAACGTGTATGTGGCGCTGGTAAGTGTCCATGTTCAATCTCGGTGTGTTCTCTGCTAGCCATTAACATCTTGCTACTTTCCTTAAAGGGTGTTAATGGAGTGTCGACGGCACAGAGACGCATCCTTTGCTTTAGTAATGGCTGATGGCTGCTTAAGTCTGCCGCGAGAAAGCTGATTTGTCAGGAGGGGGGCTCGGAAGAGTTCACTCTTCAAGGGGGAAATTTTTACATTGAATCCGTTATCTTTGGTGGACGATAGCGTAAAACTTGGATGAACATGCAGGTGGCTACTTCGCTAATTATAAGAACTAGTCTTCCTCAAACTGATGCCACGATAGACCTTCTTACCCTCCTCACGTTCGTGATGGCCCCACGTCTCTCTTCGACGCATACTATGCTGCCGACGCTGAACGAGGTTTTCAAGACCGAGCAATAGCATCAACAGATAAAGTCTTCGACAAATATCCAAATGGGAAGTTAGTTCACGCTGCCTTATCAGAGGTAGGGGGCTACTATGCGTCTTCTAGTAGTTTTTACGTGCTGACTTCCTCATCCGATCGGATTCTGGCGTAGTTGCCCGTTGTCAGGTAAATTACTCCAACAACTAGCCCAAGCATCGCCGCGCTGAGGAGGAACGCCGCGTCCAGCCCCGCTTGGAGATATACTGACGCGAATACTGTTGGTGCGATAGAGTAACCGAGAAACCTCGTGCCATTAAACACTGAGGCGGCTGTTCCTCTCTGATGCGGGGGGACAATTTCCACGGAGAGCGCGAGCAGTGACGGCCAGATGAATGATATTCCAAGTCCCATTATACTCATTAAAACTAGGAAGTAAACGAAGACATTAACTGTGGCGCTCCTCATTATGCTCTGGAAGGTGAACAGGAATATGTATGTTTGAGGGTTGAGTCCCTGCACGCTCTCTCCAAGCACGTTAGGTATATAGTAGAATGGAAGAAGAGGCGACGGGTGGACTGTGACCGCGGCGAGGGCCAATAGAGAAAGAGCAGCTACAGCAGCGCCCGTCGCAGGAACAATTCTCCTACCAAACTTATCTGTTAGGAATCCTGCTATGGAAGCCGAAACGATTCCGGCGGCTCCACTCACTGAGAGAATTAGCCCGACAGAGTTGGGGTCGGAGAAGTATGGGAAGCTTGTAAGCACGTCCGACGTAATGGACATGAGAGCCACATAAGAGAAGAATGTTACGAAGCCTGCTGCGCTCAGGGCGATAACCCCCCTGTTCCTCACGACGCTCTTCAAGTCTGTTACAAGCTCGCCTCTTGTCCTAGTTCCGCCTTTTAGCTTCCCTAAACAGACCCAGGAGCAAGCCGCAACCGCGAAGCTCAGAACCCCCATCGCCACAAAGAGAACCCTCCAATGATACGCCATCACACCACCTACAAAGGGGGCAATAGCCATGCCCGTCCTCAACGCAGAGCTGTAAACCCCCATCCACCTACCCCTACTCTCAGCACCCGTCAAGTCTCCTATAACCGCTATCAGGACGGGGGCGGCAAGCGCGTTTCCAGCCCCCTGCACCACCCTTGCCGCTATAAACCACCATATACTGGCCGTCGCGGACGCTAGAATAAACCCCAAACCATAAATGGCGAGCCCAGCAGTTATAAGCGGTCTTCTCCCATATACGTCCGATAGGCCGCCGGAAATAAACTGGACGAGTGCGAATGGAACCATGAAAAGCGTGACTGAAAGCATTATCATGGAAACGTCAGTGTGAAACTCGTTTTTCAGGACGGAAACCATGGGGAGGATTAAGTTTCCGCCCATAGGACCTAGAGTGCCAATAACCATCATGAGAGCCAGCGCAAACTTAACGTCCCTATCCAAAGCCACCACCCGGGAAACACCGCTAAATTAACGTGGATGCCTTATTTTTTTATCGGGGAAGCTGAAAGAAAGTCACCTACCAACCGAAAATGCAAAGGAAAAGACATCTTCCCACCATTGAAACATGATTCATTTAATGTGTAGCCAAACACGCTTTTCTGCAGCAAAATCTCAGTTTGTAGTCCTTTTCCCCGTATGCCTCAGTTGGGTAAAAAGCACCTGGGGGAGCTGGCGCATCCTTATTTTTATTTATCCTCTTTGCACTCCTCTAGGAAGCATTCCATAGTATTCCTTTCAAGTAAGGAAAAGACGAGTGTAACTTTTTGCGCTATAACTTGCTGGGGCCTCCGACTTGGATCTAAGTCTTCACATGCGTATCCATCTAGCTCTTTCCACTATGGATGTCTGAAGAGCCTTAAAGAGTCTTCTCCAGAGTATGAGCCTTCTTTTTCGCAGTTGCTGGAGAATGAATCTTGGTGAAGTGTAGAACCATACGTAGGCTTTTGTGAGCCACTTACCTAGCTCTGATAGCGGAAGCTCGCCTTCAAGCCAGAAAACCGGCGTCAGGGCGTCGTACTTGCTCCAGTCCTTAGATATTACTGCCCCCCCTCTCCTCCAGCTGGGAGCGTAGCTCCGTTCCCGGGTAAGGTGTGCATATTGTAAACTGAACATAGTCTGGGTTTAAAAGGCGGGCGAATCTGACCGTCATCTTAATGGTGTCAAGTGTTTCGCCTGGGAAACCCAGTATGAAGGAGGCAAGCCTCTCTATTCCGGCTTTCGCCGTTTCCTTAAATGTTCTAATAACCTGTGCGAGCCTCACTCCTTTCCTCATGGCGTTAAGTATTCTCTGGGAGCCAGACTCGGCGCCGTAATATATTATACGGCATCCGGCATCCTTGAGCTTGCGGAGGAGCCCCCTACTTATAGTGTCAACCCTCGAGGAGCAGCCCCAGGATAAGTCCAGCCCCCTCCTCCTGATTTCGTTGCATATTTCCTCGGCTCTCTTGGAGTTAAGGGTGAATGTGTCGTCCAGGAACTCCACGTTCCTAACCTTGTACTTGTCCGCCAGCAGCTCCAGCTCGTCGGCCACGCTTTCAGCGCTGCGCCCCCTCCACCTCTTACCGAAGAGCCTAGATGAAGCACAGAAGGAACATCTGAAGGGGCACCCCCTACTCGTCATAACCGTCCCGTACCTTTGTCTACCAAAAGTATACTTCTCCATGGGCAGAAGGTGGTAAGCCGGAATAGGGAGCTTGTCAAGGTTCTCTATTAGGGGCCTGTCCGGCGCCCTCTTAACGACACCCCTCTCTCTATACGTGACTCCCGGAATCTCCTTTAACTCGCCGCCTCTCTCAACTGCCTTGATGAGCTCCTTGAAGGTTTCCTCCCCCTCTCCCCTAACCACACAATCTACGAAAGAGTGTTCTTCCATGACTTTTAGGTCTATGAATGTGAAATGGGGGCCGCCGGCGACCGTGAACGCGCCTGCGCTCTTAGCAGCTCTGAGAATCTTGACGGCTTCATAGTGGGCTGGCGTCGTGGCGGTCACGCCTACGATATCCGGACTCCAATAGTTAATCTCCCTGCACGCGTCTTCATAGCTTATATTGAGGGCGACACAGTCCAGCACTCTGACATCCACGCCTTCCTCCTCTAGGACCGCTGCGAGGTACGCTAAGCCGAGTGGTGGGCTTGTTGTTTCAAGCACGTCCTTAATGGCTGAACGTGACGGCGGCTGAACCAGTAAAACCTTCACCCTCTCCCCCCCTGAGCGTTTCGAAGAACTCCTTGTTCCTTATGCATCCAGGGTCTGGGGCTGTTATGTTCCCGAAGTAGCCGTACGCCCTTGCCCTGCATCCTCCACAGTATTCCCTGTAGGGGCAAGACCTGCAGTTCTCCTGTAGCTTGTCCCTGTCTCTAAGGGTTTTAAAGACGGGGTGGCTGTCCCAAAGCTCCTCAAGAGAATCCTCCTTCAGGTTACCGACGGCGAGCGGCATAAAGACGCACGGCTGGAGGACTCCGTTGGGCTCCAGGGCCGCATACATGCGTCCAGCCCCGCATCCCCCTATAAACCCGCCGAGGCTCTCCAACTGCCCGTACAGCTCGGGATTGTA
>JAHAWR010000120.1:0-848 GCA_018383835.1 Candidatus Jordarchaeia archaeon
GGAAACATCGATTTATCTAATTACTTAAATATTTCCCTCAAAAAATATAGAAAAAATCAAAAATATAGAGAAATAAGTATTCTTTAGAAGCGTGAACCATTCTGGCATTCAGTGGGATAGTGGCACCATTGAGCATTTGAGTCAGCAGGTTCACTGGTCACACCAGCTGTGAGGGTGCCAACCGGGTTAGTTTTTTAAGCCGTCGCTCCCAACGGTCTGTGGGTGGGGTTATGGACGTACATGAACTTAAGGTTGGAACTCCGGGAACAATTCTTCCCCCCTTCGAGAACGTGGTGAAGAATGCGAGGAGGGCTGAGGAGCTGGGCTATGACTCGGCTTGGTGGCCCGACCACCTCATGGGGGGGATTCCCGAGTCGATATGGACGCCGGACGTGGCTGAGATTGCCGCTTACCAGAAGAGCCCACACACGTACTTCGACGCCTTGACCACCATCGCCGCCGTCGCATGCAGCACGTCGCGCCTCCTCCTCGGGACAAGTGTGACGGAGTGCTTCAGGAGGCACCCCGCGATGCTTGCCCAAGCAGCCCTAACCTTGGATCACATTTCTAGGGGGCGCTTCATCCTCGGCATAGGGGCAGGGGAGTACGAGAACATCGAGCCCTACGGGATAAGGTACGAGAAGCCCGCGTCCCGACTTGAGGAAGCTCTGGAGATAATAAGGCTCCTCTGGGAGAACAAGGGCAAAGTGGACTACGAGGGGGAGTTCTGGAGGCTTAAGGACGCAGTGCTGACGCTTGAGCCGTACAGGGAGGGGTGCTATCCGCCCATATGGGTTGCAGCCCACGGGGAGAAGACGATGAGGATCGCGGGGAGGCTGGGGGACGGC
>JAHAWR010000120.1:866-1908 GCA_018383835.1 Candidatus Jordarchaeia archaeon
GTACATGCCGCTTGAAAGGTACAGGGAGGGACTGAAGGTTGTCAGGGACGCGGCGCGGAGGGCTGGCAGGGATCCGGAGAGTGTGACACCCGCCATGTGGTGCTACGTTGTGATAGACGAGGACCCCGAGGAGTGCCGTAGGCTACTCGCATCCCCCATGATTAGAGCCTTCACGCTGACTATGCCCTACTACGCCTTCGAGGAGCTGGGCTACAAGCACCCTCTCGGGGAGAAGGCTGTTCCATTCTCGGACTACGTGCCCACGAGATATGGGAAGGAGCAGGTGCTCGAGGCCCTGGAGAAGGTTCCCGTCGAGGTCTGCGAAAGGTACACGCTCAACGGGACGCCCGACGACATCATAAAGAAGCTGGAGGAGTACGCTAAAGCAGGTCTCAGGCACGTCGTTCTTTGGAACATCACATTTTTCGGCGACATGAAGAAGGTGCGCCCGTCCTTCAGCGCCATGTCGAAGGTTCTGGAGTACATAAAGGGACGAGTGCCGTGAACTGTTGAAGCTGACTGATGGGCAGGAACGTGCAGGTAAGACGACGTAGGAGGCCTCTCTATGCATACTTCCTGCTTTCATGTGGGAATACCTTTAAGCTTGTTTTCTTAGACCGGGTGACTGTGCTCGGCTACACTCCTAGGTGTTGCAGTATGGATTGGCTTTCCGCTGTTGCCTCGGTGGTGATAGGGCTTTGCTCTGGATGCGTGACGGGGCTGATGGGTGCGAGCGGCGTGCTCATCGTTGTGCCAGCTCTCACCATGGCCCTAGGCTTGTCTGTCCACGCTGCGATCGGTACTAGCCTCGCTGTGGACGTGATCGCCTCGCTAATAGTAACTTACGTCTACTATAGGCGTGGGAACGTGGATTTGAGGTCTGGTGTGTGGCTGGCTTTGGGTGCGGTGCTTGGGGCGCAGGCTGGCAGCATGCTGGCGGCACATACACCCGAGTTTGAGCTCGGAGGAGGATTCGGGGTTTTCTTGATTATAAGCGGGGTAGGGCTATGGAGGGAGGACGTGCGCCGGCGGAAATGGTCAA
>JAHAWR010000120.1:1944-4372 GCA_018383835.1 Candidatus Jordarchaeia archaeon
GGGGCGGTGTGAGAGTTGGGGTGAGGCGCGCTGCGGCGTCCCTCGTCGTGGGCTTCTTGGTCGGCGTCGTGAGCGGTGTTTTCGGTGCTGGGGGCGGGGTCATGTTCTTCCTAGTCCTACTTTTTCTCCTTAAGTATCCTGTTCACAAGGCTATTGGGACCTCGACGTTCATCATGGCTGTGACCGCCTTCTCCGGCGTCCTCGGCTACGCCCTAAACGGGAACGTAAGCCTTTTGGCAGCGCTCGTTGTCGGGGCTGGAACTGTAGTTGGGGGGAGAGTTGGGGCTATTTACGCTAATAGGGCGCCGGAGGAGAAGCTCGCCAAGATCGTTGGGGCAATATTTATGCTGTTGGGGGTGATAATGATTGCCGAGCAGCTCATCTGACTCCACGGAAGGGGGCGATGTTGCTTTGCAGTCTCTTAACGCGTTCTTTAACCCTCGCTCAGTAGCCGTCATCGGGGCGACGGAAACCCTCGGCTTCGGGCATGTTCCCACAAAGAACATTCTGTCGCATCAAGGCGTCAAAACATACCTCGTAAACGTCAAGGGGGGGCGAGTTATGGGGGTCGACGTCTTCAGGTCTGTGAGGGAGCTTCCGGAGGCCGTCGACTTAGCTGTCATCATGGTTCCAAGCGGCAGCGTCCTAGAGGTCGTGAAGGAGTGCGCCGAGAGGGGGATCCGCCACGCTATAATAGAGTCAGCGGGCTTCTCTGAGACTGGGGAGGCGGGAGCACGGCTGGAGAGGGAAGTAGTGGCGGTCGCTAGGGCTAACAACATGAGGGTGATAGGGCCAAACTGTGTCGGCGTGGTTAACACGTCAAACATGTTCACAACGGCTGACGTTGACGTGGCAACCCTAGTGAAGGGTGGCGTCGCCCTCATAGCCCAGTCGGGGGTCTTCGGGACAGCACTCGTCGACAGAGCTTGCTCCGAGGGGCTAGGGCTAAGCAAGGTCGTCACCCTAGGCAACAAGTGCGACGTAGACGAGGTCGACGTGGTGGAGTACTTGGCAGACGACGAGGAAACAAAGGTTATAGGCTTATACGTGGAGGGCGTTAAGCCCGGAAGGGGGAGGAGGATGGTCGAGGTTTTCAGGGTTGCGTCGGCGAGGAAGCCTATCCTAGTATTGAAGTCTGGGAGGACGGAGGCGGGCTCTAGGGCTGTGAGGAGCCACACAGGGAGCTTGGCTGGAAGCGACAGGATCTTCGACGCAGCTGTAAGGCAGTCGGGGGCCATAAGGGTGGAAAGCATAGACGAACTGTTCTACACTGCCATGGTCTTAGCCTCCCAGCCCCTCCCACATGACGGCGACGTGGCAATACTCACAAACTCTGGCTCCCTCGGAGCAATGATGTGCGACGAACTGGAGTCGCTGGGAGTAAAACTTGCAGCCCTGCTGCCTGAGACGGTGGACGGCCTCAAGAAAGTGGCGCCTCCATGGGCGTCCTGCAGAAACCCAGTGGACGTCGGACCAGCTATAATAGAATCAGCCCTACCGGCTGTTGAACTGCTGGGACGCGACCCAAACGTCGGCTCCATGATAATGATCTTCGGCATACCGGGAATAGTCTCGAGTCCACGCTACTTCGGAGCAGACCTCACCCCCTTCTTCGAAATCCTCGGCGAGGCCGCGTCAAAAGCGGGGAAGCCGACAGTAGTCTTAGGGTTCGGAGACGAGAGAATAATAAAAATGGCCGAGAAAGGCTTCGGGAAGTCACACATCCCAGTCCTGAGAAACCTGACACTGACAGCCAGAGCAATAGCAACACTATACAAGTACAAGAAAATTAAAGAAAAAAATCTAACATCCAAGAGCCCGGGAGAGTAAGAGGCCAAAAACGAAGCTCGGAGAGCACCTCCGCGCGCCCTCAAGTGAAAGAGCACCCATGATACTTTCTAATCTTTCTTGACAAGCGGGAAGTTCGGCGTCCACTTACCGGGAGCCCCTAGCGCTTAACGTGATTAATGCGGTGTACACTGGTGGAACTCGTCATAGGCGCGATCCCCCAATGGCTTCGAGGCTGGGAGGCTTTGCTGTTATTTAGAGGCTGCCTGTTAAACCCGGTGTGTGGATCCCTTCGGAGGCTTATGGTGGACGAGGGCGGTTCTGCTGTGGCGCTTTTCGCCAATAAGACACCCTCATTCTCTCTTCCAGTTTGGAGCTTAACCTTTCTGGCTGGAACCGGCAAAGGTAAACCTTGTTATGACTTCACAAAAAAGAGGAGGTTTTGTTGCTGTTACTTCCATGGCCAGTGGTCGAATGATAGGTACACTAGGAGCCACATGATGCTGGCTAGTGCAAACCAGCCGAAAGTCAACGTTGCGGCTAGGCGCTGTAGCGCCATTTGGGCTTCCAGCATGCAGCTCATCACGTTTAGCATCATCGCGGGGCCTATTCGCGGTAGAAACAGGTATCCAATGTATGT
>JAHAWR010000016.1:0-2847 GCA_018383835.1 Candidatus Jordarchaeia archaeon
GGACTCGCCCAGCTTAACATTTCTCCTCGAAATCACCCGCCTTTAAGCCACGGTATGAGGCCAGACCCCAGCCAAGCCTCGAATGCCCTCATCTGGAGCCAGGTGTCTATGACTGCCCCGACCCCCCCCGGGACCTCCACCGCAATGAGCCCGTACCAGGTTTTACCAAGCTCCTTAACTGTGCGGAAGCCCGCTTCCCCTCCAACCAAGAGGTCAAGTAACCTTCCAGTGTTGTTAATGTGAGCCTTCGAGGCTGTCCCTCACTAAAACCTCGACGAAGAACCTGATCCTCTTCCCGATAAAGCATTCTAAAGCACCTTCAACAGCTAGTAGTCCACCAGCCACCTTCACCACCATCCTCGACGAGCCTAGGAGGGAAGGGACGAGGAACGTTGGGCGGATCATCTCCCAGCAACCCTGTGCAATTGCTCTTTAGGAGTTTCAGGTTACAGCCGCTTTCTGTCGAAGGGTTTAAATTAGGGATTCATTTTTCTTAAAATTTAAAAGCTGGAGGGCTATTGATGGAGCTTCGGGAGTTGCCAAGGGAAGTTGACGAGGTTACGATCACGCGGGCGATTGTGAGGTCTGCAGCCGAGGACTGGATTAAGATCGCTGACTCCGACGTGGCCGTGGTTGGCGCCGGCCCATCGGGGCTGACTGCTGCGAGGTATATCGCGGAGGCCGGCTTCAGGACGGTGGTGTTCGAGAGGAAGCTTTCATACGGTGGAGGCATAGGTGGGGGGGGAATGCTCTGGCACAAGGTGGTGGTCTCCCAGCCGGCCGACGAGATACTTAGGGAGGTTGGGTGCAGGCTTGAAGAGGCGGCTGACGGGGTCTACGTGGTGGATGCTGCCGAGATGCTGGCGCGCCTAGCAACCGCTGCAATAGACGCCGGGGTCAAGGTGATATTTGGAGTCACCGTCGAGGATCTCATGTACAGGCCGAGCCCCCTCAAAGTGACGGGGGTTGTCGTTCAGTGGAGCGCCGTAAACCTCGCAGGCCTCCACGTTGACCCCGTGGCCGTTAGGGCTAGGGCGGTAATAGACTGCACGGGACATGACGCCGAAGTTCTGAGGGTGGCTTCAAAAAAGATACCTGGACTCAGCTTGGAGCTCGTGGGTGAAAGGTCGATGAACGCCTCCTCAGGGGAGAGATTTGTCGTTGAGAGGACGGGCGAGGTCTGCCCTGGACTATACACTGCAGGGATGGCCGTCTGCTCTCTCTACGGCGGCCCCAGAATGGGGCCAATCTTCGGGGGAATGCTGCTATCAGGCAGAAAAGTGGCCAGAGAAGTTGTTAGGCGCCTGAACACGACCCAGTAGGTCTCTCAGGCACCCTTTCTCCAAGTTTTCGCGACCCTGGCTTTTACCCCGCTTCTCTCCTCAAAGACTGCTTCCACCTCCACTAGCTCTGGCTCTGCGGCCCTCACTATGTCCCTCAGGATAGTGGCTACGACCTCCTCGTGGTGCATTGGTTTACCCCTAAATGTTTCAAAGTAATCCTTGAGGGACTCGTACTCTATCAGCCTACTCCTGGGCGAGTACCTCACCTTTATCGTTGCCCTGTCCAGCATCCCGGTAACCGGGCAGATACAGGAGAAGTCGCCGTAGGTGAACGTCGCCTCGTGCTCCCCCTGCATGTTGGGTATGGTCCTCAACCCTGCACGCTTCCCCCTAAGGCTCTCGAGAAGGAGGATGAGCTCCTCCACCGTTCTAGCTGTGTACCTTGCTATGTAGAGGGGCCATGGTGACCGAACCTCCCCCGGGCAGTAAGCTATGACGGGTTTTCCTCTGAGGGATGAGAGTAGGGCTTCAACGGTGGCCCCGAAGCTTGGCCTAGTGGCGATGAGGACTACCACGTCTGCATCCCTGCACTTCTCAAGGTCCATCAGGGCGATTCTCCTGCACAGCTCTTCATCCCCCCTGAAGTCGCTTATGTTGCTGTAGTCGGCCTCCTCGAACTGATCCACAACAGAGTAGCCGGCCTCCCTAAGAACCTCCTGAAGGCGGAGTATCTCCCCCTTTCCACCGTAGCCTACCGATCCGCAGACGAAAACCTTCAGCTCATCACCCAACAAGCCCACCATTCAGAAGGGAGGTCGGGGAAACAAATTAACTTTCTGGAGCAAATGGTGACGAACACTGCTTCAAACCATTAAGCAACATAGGCAACGCTTGCTAGAATGTCTTTAGGAACAGCCACTTAATTCTTGGCCCCATTTCTGAGGCTGCCATGAAGGGGAGCAAATTATAAAAAAGGGCGGCCATGTCTCTCCTCCGAGGAAGCGGGGTGTTAGACTTGGAGGTTTGGCGCTACATAAACTTCGGCTTAGTTGACCCGCCCACCAGTGGTGCTCTAGCGGAGGCGATGCTAATCGCGCGCTCAGAGGGGAAGTGCCCTGACACCTTCTTCATTTACAGGAGGAAGCCGCCGGCGGTCTCCATAGGATACTTCCAAGCCGTGAATAACACTGTGGATCTTGCAGCGTGCCGTGAGCTGGGGGTAGAGGTGAGCAGGAGGATAACGGGCGGAGGAGCCATATACTCTGACGAGAACGGGATAATATACTCGATTGTGGTGAGCGAGGACAACCCTAAGGTGCCAAGGAACATAGCTGGGTCGTATGTTGTCCTTTGCAGAGGCTTAATTGAGGCTTTGAAGCTCCTAGGCTTGGACGCAGTCTTCCAGCCGGTCAATGACATACTGGTGGGGGGGAGAAAGGTAAGCGGCAGCTCGCAGACTAGGAGGAGGGGCGTAGTCCTCCATCATGGAACCCTCCTCGTCAAAGCGGACATAGAGACCATGAAGAGGGTGCTTAGGATCCCGGAGGAGAAGATGAGCGACAAG
>JAHAWR010000016.1:2959-7468 GCA_018383835.1 Candidatus Jordarchaeia archaeon
ACGTAAGGTTCGAGGAGGGTAAACTCACAGAATACGAGAAGGAGCTCGTTATGCGCCTCGTGGAGGAAAAGTACTCGCGGGACGAGTGGAACTTTAAAAGGTAGAGAATCAGGGCGGGGGCGGCCCAATTTTTTCATTCCATCTGGGTGGGGGGAGGAGGGAGAGGAGGAATGAAAAACCAGCTGGGCCGCCCCCGCTGGTTGGAGGGAGGGGAGGAGGGAGGTGAGAGGAACACTTACTTTTGCTCGTAAAAACAAAGATCAAGTCATATATATAAATTTTATGTATTTACATCCTTAAAGAAAATACTTATGTTTATTTATCTTTATGAAATCATGTTTTTACATAATTAAACGGTGAGATTAGTAGTTGGACAAAGAGTTATTTAGGTTTCTGGGCACCCAAGTATAGGGCTTCCAGGAATTCTTCGATTGCTGGGCTCCACTGAAGCGCGACGATCCTTCTTTTCGCACCGTAGACGAGTGTTCCTTGGATGCTTGCTTTGCAGCATCTGACTATGTAGTAATCTGCTCCGGCTGGTGCTTTGCGGGCGAGGTGGGCTGGGCACATGTCGACCAGCTTTACGTCCAATTTGGGGTTAACTTCCCTGAGGGTTGCAAGGGTTACGGGGCACCCTAGAAGGGTGTAGTATCCTTCGGCGCTCCTTATTTTTTCCGCGTCCCTGTCCAGCGATATGGCGCCTTCGAACCCTTGAAGCCTGCACGGCATTATCAGGCTTTTTTCCCCCTTAACCAGTTCTAGTATGTTTACCACCGTAGTTGAGATCTTCATGTCGCGCCTTATGAGCTCTTCCCGGAGGGCTCGGTTGGCGCAGTCGATGAGCTTTGGAGGGGGAGGCTCAACCTCGACCACGTGGACGTGGATGTTTGGCGGCTCGAAGAGGGCTAGCCCAACATGCTGATACCTCGCCCTGTAAGCTATACACCGCACACTTCCAGTAGCCATCTTGGAGAGTGACGCCAGAATCTCCCTATTTGAGGAGGGGTCAACGTCGGCGTCAACGAATACTGTTTCTTCTTCGCTGCTGACCAGGTGTGCGTCAACCACCTTTCTCAGGAACCCATCTCCCTCAGTTTTCACCTTGAACACGCGCCACTCCCCTCCTTCGCCTGCCAGAACATACTCTGTTGCGTGGAAGACGTGTTTGCCTAAGAGGTCTCCCGCATCAAGCTTTCCCTCAGCCACCTTAACTTTTTGGGGGTGGATGACCTTCGGCATCGCGGCCCCCTCACTACAAGTCTCTCTGTGGGACGATGTCGCAGGCCGTGCACTTCAGACACATTGTTTTGAACCTGCGCGTGTCCAGCCCCGCCTCCTCGAGAACATCCCTGTGCTTCAGGGCGTGTCTTAGCATTCTCTCGGCGCTCGGCCTCCCGGCTTTACCGCCTGTAGCTTCGGTAAGCCTTCCCATGACCATGGGATGGGGGTTCAGGGGCCTTAGGGACGCGACAACCCCCCACTCGGCCAGCGCCCTCGCCCCCTCGTCCACGGATTCTTCAGGCTCGCCAAGCCCAACTATTATGTTCGAGCACGCCCTGTTATCCCCAAATACCTCTGCCGCGTACCTCACCATTTCGAGGTTGACGCGGTAGTCTAAGTCCGGGCAGACTATCCTAAAGGTTTCAGGCTCGTAACTCTCAACGTTCACCTTGATCTCGTCCGCCCCAGCATCGTAGAGCACGTCTACCTGGCGCTTCTCTGTTACGAGTGGCTCAACCCCTATGGGAAGCCCGTCCCCGAAGTGGTCCCGCAGTGCCCTCACAATTCTGGCCATATACTCCACGCTTTCCCCCGGAGTGCTGAAGACGCCAGTTGTGAGTGCAACCCCCTTAATCTTCTCTCTCACCCTCTCAACGACTCTGACGACAACCTCCTCTCTCATAGTTCTCCTGTTGATGTGCGAGGAAAGGAGAGGTGATGCGCAGAAGAGGCAGTTGAATCGGCAGTTGGAGTCGAGGTTGAGGAAGGCTTGCTCCGGACAGTGAAGGACACTTTCAACCTCAACGGCGGGGTGTGTTTCGCCCCAGAATATGATGCCTTTCCCGGGAACATATGAGCAAACGCCGTCCACTGGCGAGAGCTGAAGGCGGACCAGTCTGCCATCAAAGCTGAAGAAGACGCAGTCGAGCCCCGCGCTTGGGCCGGCTGTCGAGCGGTCTGGAATGTATGCGAGTTGCCTCTTGCTCGCTACGTATATTCTACCGTGCTCCAGCAGTCTAGCCTTGAGGAGAGTCGCATTCGGAATAGTCAAGGTAGCACCTTCCGTGAAAGTTTTTAGGTTTGAAGTCACTCCTGTTCAGTGACCTTGTGAGACTGGGTGGACCATGTGAAGAAAAACTTTGTGGAAGTCTTGGAGAGGTCACTATATGAGCCGCTGTCGCTTGGCGAGGCCGAGCAGCTTGTCAACTGCAGCAAGTGTGTGGGCAACATCCTAGAAGCCGCTAGGAAGGTGACCGAGGAGCGCGGTCCACGCGTCCTGAGGGTTTACGCTCCATCCAGTCTTTTTCCGTCCATATCGGTAACTGGTGCGAGGTGTGAGCTTAACTGCGCCCACTGCAACAGGCACTATTTGCGCCACATGATCCCCGCAGAAACCCCCGAGAAGCTCTACAAAGTATGCGTCAGCCTATACGAGCGGGGTGCTGTGGGCTGCCTCATAAGTGGAGGGAGCGTTAGGGCGGGCTACGTTCCCCTCGAGCCATTCGTTGAAGCTATAGGGCAAGTGAAGGAGGAAACGGACTTGATTCTGAACGTCCACACGGGACTTATAAGCAGGGAGCTCGCTCAGCGCCTGGCCGAGGCTGGCGTGGACGTGGCCTCCCTTGACGTCGTGGGAGACACCGACACTGTAAGGATGGTTTACGGCCTTGACAGGGGGGCTGAAGACTACTTTGAGGCACTTAAAACTCACGTTGAAGCAGGGATAAGGCATGTTGTCCCCCACATCTGCGTGGGGCTCCACTATGGAGGGTTGAGGGGGGAGATGAAAGCTCTAGAAGCTATTAGGAGGGTGAAGCCGGAGGCTCTGGTCTTCATAGTGCTTATTCCGACGAGGGGCACTCGCATGGAGGGCGTCCCGCCCCCGGACCCGCTGGGCGTAGTGAAGGTTGTTGCAGCCGCGAGACTAATGTTAAGGGATACAGCGATAATTTTGGGATGTATGAGGCCGCCTGGTAAGATAAGGGAGAAGCTTGACTTGCTTGCACTAGACATCATCGACGGAATAGTCCTCCCAACGCGGAAAGCCATAAAAGAGGCTGAAAAGAGAGGATTCACCGTTAAGAGGTTAAGCGCCTGCTGCGCCACCCCACGCGAATATGAATCCCTAGTAGAAGCCAAACAAAAACACAGAGACAAAAACAAGTTTAAGAACGCCAATCCACCGGCAGCAGCCCCCTAAAAAACAAAAAGCCACGCCTCCTAAGCCCACCAGGAATTTTATGATTTAGAAGGTGGTTGGATCAAGCTGAGGGGGATTTAGAGCATGCAAAAAAGGGTTGGGTTCAGGGTATAATTGGTCTTGTTTTCAGCTTAACAGATGCTGAAAGCTGCTAAAGCCTTCCAACTTAAGCAATAAGGATGGATAGGGGAAAGAGTATGTGGATTGCTCCTTAAAAACTTGGGGGGAACGCGGTTGTGTAGCGTTTAAAGGTGTTCTTTAAGCCACTTTATGATGTAATCTCTAGCTTCTTTGCTCCCCCTCACGTGGTGCCCTACACCTCTGAGGATTAAAATGCTCTTTGGTTGTTTTGCCGCTCTGAAGAGCTTGTAGGCTTCTTCTACGGGGAAGACTTCGTCGTTTTCTCCGTGAACTATCAGGAGGGGTTTAGGCGAGATTTTTGATATGAAGTTCATTGGGTTTAGCTTCTTTAGGTCTTGCTCCAGCTCGTTTATCCCTTCCTCTCCTCTGAGTCTTATCACGTGTGCGGCGTCAGCCATTCTAACGCCGTAGTCAGCAGTTTCTTGGCAGAAAGGTTTATATGCTGACTAAGCTCCATAGCCTCTTTGATGGAAGAAGAGCTCCTACGCCCTAGAGATGTTGCTAAGATGTTTGGGATATCGGTGAAGACGCTTTGGAAGTGGCAAAAGAAGGGGATAATCAAAGCTGTAAAGCTCCCAACTGGAAAGCTCCGCTACCCGAAAAGCGAGGTAGAAAGGTTATGGAAGTCATTAAAAGCTACAGAATCCCAATAGATGCTCCGAAGGACCTGATCGAAGCTTATTTTTTAGTTAAGAAGAGGGCTCTCGACTTCATTTTCTCTTACGTGAAGATCTCGAAGAAGGCTCACCTAAAGCTCAAAAGCGAAGACAGGAAAAGGCTCAGAAACGACTTGTTAAAAGACTGGAAATTCAGTAAGCACTACGTTGACTCTGCGATAGATTCAGTTATTGGTCTCGTTAAGGGATGGGTCATGCTCTATAACAGAGGGAAAAGCGGAGAGCAGCTGAAGTAACGAGGAGGACAGTTTACGCTAAGAGTAGTTTGGT
>JAHAWR010000016.1:7505-21304 GCA_018383835.1 Candidatus Jordarchaeia archaeon
CCGCATAAAAGGTATCTTGAAGTCGACCTTAACAAGTATCCATGGATTCCAAAAGACTTTGATGGGTAGGCGGAGCTATCATAACTGAAAACGAACTAATAATCACTCTGAAAAAGAAAGTCGAGCCAAAAGCTGGGAAGTGGGCTTCATTCGATGTGAACCTGACAAACGTAACCGCCTTCGTCAATGGAGAAGTCAAGCGCTACGATTTAAGACAGCTATACCACATCCACAGAACTTACGAGGTAAAAAGGCAGAGAATCCAGAAGCTTGCTAAGAAGCCAAAGACGTCGAAGAAGCTCCTTGAGAAGTATTCTAAACGTGAAAGGAATAGGGCTAAAGATTTCATGCATAAGCTTACTGCGCAGATAGTAAGGGAGCTGAAAGATAATAATTGTGGAGCAATTTTTGAGGATCTGAAGGGGATAAAGGATAATGTTCTTAACGGCTCGAAGGAGATGAACAGGAAGCTCTCGAAGTGGAGCGCTCGAACTTTTCAGTTCATGCTCGAGTATAAGCTTAAGTGGCTCGGGTTGGATGTTAGATTCGTCGACCCTAAAAATTCCTCGAAGACTTGTCCTCTCTGCTCTGGCTGCATGGTAGCCTATGAGGGCAGGTTGATGAAGTGCGAAAACTGTACCTTAGTAATTGATAGAGACGTTGTCGCAGTTTTGAATCTTCGGGTGTGGGGAGCCGGGTTCCCCCCGAAAGCCCTCGACGAGCCCGAGAGGGAAGAGCTAAGTAGGAATGAAAATAGCAAATACCTACATATCCCTACTTAGCTCAGAACCCCCAAAGTATAGTTTCCCTTATCCTTTCCGAGGATACGTGGGAGAAAGATTTTACCTAACATGGATGAATCATTGCTAGTCCATTAGAGCAGCTTTCTTAGAAGCCATTCGCCCTTTTCCCACTGTTCGACCATGATGTTTTTAAGGAAAAACAAATTTCTACATGCTTAAAAATTTGAAGAGGAGAGTGAAGACGTGGTCACATTAAAGGATCTGCTTGTTCTTGTAGTGGTTTACGTTTACGTGTTCGCCGTGATCGGTGTCGGTGAAGGGCTGAGAAGGTGGAGGAGGCTAGAGCCAGAGTTCACAAGGAAAATGATACATTTCTTCGCTGGCGACGCGATTCTATTTTGCCCCTTCTTCGACACCCCCCAGCTAATTCCGGTGGTGCCACTGACCCTAGGTCTCCTGATATTCTTCACAACTCCTAGAAGCCCGTTTAAGAGTCTGAGGTCGATGTTTGAGGTCATGGCTAGGAAAGAAGACTACGCTACTGGCCATATCTATGGGCCATTTTACTACATTGTTTCAGTCGGAATAGTAGTTGCTGCCTTTGCCTTACCTTTCGGTGCAGCCTACTGGCCGCTTTTCACCCTTGGTGCCTTTGCACTTTTTTCAATGTTCTACGGCGACGGCTTAGCAGCGATAGTTGGCACCCGCTGGGGGAGGCGCAAGTACGCCATTAGAGGTAACATGAGGAGTCTTGAAGGTTCCATAACAGTGTTCGTAATGTCCATTGTTTCGGCGGTCATAACTTTCATGTACTACTCATATTTCGGCTTCTGGCCCAGCTTGGGGATGCTACACCCTAGGCTACTAACCGCGGCGCTTTTCGGCATCCCAGTCACCTTACTGCTGACCCTTGCATCTCTGTCCGCATCAATCTACACTAGTCTAGTCACGCTCGCCATTGTTGGCTCTTTACTGGCATCTGTTGTAGAAGCGCTTTCCCCCCGTGGAGTAGACAACCTCACACTTCCACTATTACTGACTCCCCTCTTTGTTCTGTTAGCGTACTTTGCATCACCATGGTACTTCGCCCTGCTCCAGCTTCCCCCGCTTCTTTAGGAAAAGTATAACTCATACTCTTTTCCACTTTCACCTTTTTTGGCTGGTATGATTCCAAGTCTCTCCTTCAGCTCTTTGTTTTCCCTTTTGAGGCTTTCAACCTGGCTTCTGAGCTCGAGCATAGTGTCCTCTATGGTTTTAACGGCGCGTTCCATGGCCTTGCTCCTCCACCCGTCCCTCTCCTCCATCAGTTCCTGTAGTCTCTCCTCATACCTTCTGCGCATAGCCCTTAGCGCCTCCAGAAGCCTTTCTGTTCTTTGCTTTAGGGCATTGTTCTCCTCCAAGAGGCTCTGGTAAGCTGTAACTTCAGCTCCACGCCTTAGCTCGTCCACCTGCCTCCTCAGCTCCTTGTTCTCCTTCCTTAGCTCCTCGAGTTCTCTTAGCAAGCCCGAGTTCTCCCCTTCGAATGGTTCCAGAAAGAAGTTGCTCTTACCTTTTACTCCTTCAAGCTCCTCCTTCAGCCTTCTGTTTTCCTCCTCTAGCCTTCTAGCTTTCTCTTTAAGTTCTAGGATCTTGCGTATAAGTGGGGGCTCCTCCTGGGTTTGCTCGAAGAAATCAAACTCCCCTGTTTCTCGATGCCCGCTTGAAAGGAACTCTGCAAGTTTTCTAACGGAATCAGCTGCTTTCATAAGTTCATCCTGGCTGACGTGGAGCGCCCTAGCAGCGCTCAGTTCGCTTGACGACAAGACGTCGTAGTACCTTGCAACGTCGTTAAGTGCTTTGTCCCTAAGCTCCATGAGTGCACCAGAAGGCAAGCCAGCCGCTTCGGCTTCGCTACACGCCCTTCTGATAGCATCCATCAGCTTTTCTGCCTTAATCATTGCTAACTTACGCTGTTCAACAGCCCCAGCTTCACCGCTAAGGGCTCTGTCAATATTTGCCTCCCTGACGAGCCAATCCAGCATCTCCCTTATCTCGGAAACACAATCCTCGGGAAATCCTCTGCTAAGACCAACTCCTTCGGTCACGCCACTCACCTCTCAACCTTTTCCTTACATCCATAAGAATCCCTTCTAAAGACGCCAAACTCGTCCAAAACTCTCCTAAGCATGTTGCCGTCAAAAATTGGCCCATCCTTGCAGACGAGATACTGCCCCAAGCCACATGAACCGCATATTCCAATACCACATTTCATGTACCTCTCCAGGGCAATCTGCACCCCCACCCCTACCTCCTCGGCAACTTGGAAAACCTTGAGTAGCATTCCCTCTGGGCCACAGGCGTAAATCTGATCGTAACTCTTTTCCCTGATTAGCTTCTCGGCGAAGTCGCCTGCCATCCCCCTGAATCCAACACTTCCATCCTCCGTTAAAACGACCAATCCGGATGAAAGCCTAGCCATTCTTTCAGCGAAGACAAGCGCTCCCCCCGTTCTAGCTCCAATTATAACATGTACTTCAACGCCTTCCCTTGAGGCATCCTCCACAAGGGGGAAAAGAGGAGCCACACCAACACCACCACCAACCACAAGGATCCTCTTTCCCTCCAGCCTGAATCCCTTCCCCAACGGGCCTCTAACTCCTAGCAGATCCCCCTCTTTTAGTTTGAAGAGGGCATCGGTCGCCTCTCCAACTTTCCTGAATGTTATTCCTGGCGGAGTCTTGCTGGAAATACTCATGGGGATCTCGTCGACCCCCGGGATCCACACCATGAGGAACTGGCCGGGAGTTGCAGCTGAAATCTCTTCATCCTTGCTGAGGAAGATTGTTTTAACGGTGGATGTTTCAGCAAAAACTTTTTCAACGCGCTTCATCCTAGGCCTTTGAGTAATCTTACACGTGGGCAGCTCCCACCACCTCCCTGATGTCTTTAAAGCCCTTTCTTTCGAGGTAAGCCCTTATTCCGTCGACTAGCTCCTTAAAAACACTGAAGCCCTTTGTGAGGGCGGTTGCGACTTGAATAGCTGACGCGCCAGCTAAGATGTGCTCCACGGCATCTGCCCAGCTAAATATTCCCCCCACTCCTATAACCGGTATTTTCAGTGCCTCGTAAAGCTCGTAGACGCACCGGACAGCTATCGGCTTTATGGCAGCTCCTGACAGACCCCCAAACCTGTTCGAAAGTATGGGGCGGCAAGTCTCCACGTCTATGACCATCGCCCTGACAGTGTTTATCGCTGTGACAGCATCCGCTCCAGCCTCCTCAGCGGCTCTCCCAGCCTCGACTATACTTGTAACGTTTGAGCTAAGCTTAACGAAGACAGGAACCCCAACTCTCTTCTTTACTGCCTCAACAACCTGCCTGACAACTCTCGGTTCCCTCTCCAGAACTCCCACCTCGGTGTGAGGGCAGGAAACATTGAGCTCCACAGCGTCCGCTCCAGCATCCTCAGCTTTCTCAGCCACTACAGCAAACTCTTCAGGTGACCCGCCAAAGACGCTAACAATAACAGGCACCCCCCCTCTCTTGGCAACCCTTATCTCTTCAGTGAATTCATCTATACCTGGATTAGGCAGCCCCATACAGTTAATGTAGCTCTCCGGCAAAACCTCAACCATGGTCGGGTTACCATACCCCGCTCTCCTCTCGGGACCAACAGATTTTGTCACAACAGCTCCTGCCCCAGCCTCGGCCGCCCTCATCATCAGCTTCCCGGTCACACCAACAACACCTGATGCAAGCATGACCGGATTTCTCAGCCTTAGACCACCAACCTCCACTTCAAGCCTCACCATACCCTTTTCCCGCCTCCTCCAATGCAAGCAGAAATCATCATAGAAGCAAAGTAGCATCGAAGTTTATAAGCTTCGTATTTTTGGAGTATTCCTCTTCTCGTTAATTCTAAACCCGGCTTCAGCTTCTCAAGAAGGAACCTTTTTAAAAGATTTAGGCTTGGATTTTAGGATGAGGGGTTACCTTGAAAGTTTACCTCGTCATTTGCGTCTCAGGCGTTTTCGCCCTAGACGAGTCTGGAAACATCCTGAGCTTCTCGCTTATGCCTGCCAAAGTTGAGGATATAGTCGACCGCCTATACGCTGTCCAAAAAGGTGAACTTATACCCGAGCTAAGAGAGGTGGTTGAGGCACTAGGTGGAAGAAACACGTTCGTAGTGGAGGACAGGTATGTCGGAGAAGCGTTGAGGAGCAACCTTAATGTTAACGTGGAAGTTGAAAGAGGAAACGGTGTAGCCCGTCTTTTCAGGTCGCACCTCCTTGAATACCTTGGAAAAGTTGGCGCCATGGTATCAGAAGATGATGTTAGAGAATTAACCCGCCGCGTCTCCCTAATTCTAACTCGAAGGAAAGTCAAAGAGATAGGTAGCAGGCGGGACGAGTTCCTGATACAAGCAGTATACTGTTTAGACGACGTCGAAGAAGTTCTAAACTTGTTTTCCATAAGGGTTAGAGAATGGTACAGCCTGAACTTCCCCGAGCTCACCCGCCTACTCCAATCCCACCTCTCATTTGTAAGAATAGTGTGCGAGCTCGGATCCAAGGAAGAGATCACAAGAGAAGCTCTCTCCGAAAACTTAGACCTTCCACCAAAACTCGCGGAAAGCATAGTTAGCGAAGCGGCTAGGTCGATGGGAGCCCCAATTTTGAGCGAAGACTTTAAGCCACTAAGGGAGCTAGCCTCAATAGCCCTAGGCCTTTTCAAGTTCAGAGATACACTGAGAAGCTACATTTCAGACGTAATGCGGGAGATCGCCCCTAACCTCACCGCCATAGTTGGGCCACTGGTGGGAGCCCGCCTCATATATCTCGCAGGCGGCCTTGAAAAGCTAGCACGTCTCCCAGCATCAAAGATACAGGTTCTGGGGGCTGAGAAAGCTCTCTTCCGTAGCCTGACTATTGGCACTCCTCCACCTAAGCACGGCGTCCTCTTTAGGCACCCTGAAGTAAGCGGATCTCCTTGGTGGCAGAGAGGTAAGGTGGCAAGAGTTCTGGCCAATAAGGTAGCAGTTGCCGCTCGCGCCGACATCTACACCGGAAACTACATAGGCAACGAGCTCCAGAAGGATCTGGAGAAAAGGATCATGGAAATAAAGGAAAGATTCCCCTCGCCCCCAGCCGAGAAACCTAAGCCTCGTCCTAAGCCTGTAAGAAAGAGGAGGTAGAATGTCCGAGAAAACACCCGTAGTGAAGCCTCACTCCCATGAAGGTGTTTACTTCGTCATTCTAGGCGGAAAAAGGCGTCTCGCCACAAGGAACATATCCCCCGGCTTCAAGGTGTATGGAGAAGACCTGATAGAGTACAAGGGTGAAGAATATCGTCTCTGGGATCCGAACAGGAGCAAGCTGGCGGCAGCCATACTAAAAAACCTCGAAAGGGTGCCTATAAAGCCCAGCGGCAAAGTCCTGTATCTTGGGGCCGCGACCGGCACCACGCCAAGTCATGTCGCCGACATAGTAGGGCGGCAAGGAGTAGTCTTTTGTGTCGAGTTCGCTCCACGGGCAATGAGAGAGCTAGTAATAGTGTGTGAGAGGAAAAGCAATATGGTTCCAGTTATGGCTGACGCCCGCTATCCTGAAAGATACTCAACGATAGTCGATGAAGTCGAAACCATTTACTGTGATGTAGCACAGCCCGAGCAGGCAAAACTCTTGGCCGACAACGCTGACATGTTCCTTAGGAAGGGGGGATGGATCCTCTTGGCCATAAAAGCAAGAAGCATAGACGTCACCAAGAAGCCATCAGAGGTTTACAAGAGGGAAATCGCAGTACTGGAAGACAGGGGCTTCAGGGTCAGGCAGACGATCAGCTTAGAGCCGTTTGATCGCGCGCACTCCATGGTTCTCGCAAAGTACTCGTAAGAGAAGGGGTTGGCATGTTTTTTGAGCGCTTCATTAAGGCCCTCTGGAAATCCGAGCTTCAGAAACTTAACGACCACCTGCCTAAAGAGTACAAGACCCTTGCGCAGCTTCTAGGTGAGGATGAGCCCCACGTCACAACGGTTGGAGGGGACAGAATAATCATAAGCAGGAAGGATCTAGAGCTTGTCGCCCGTCTTGTTCCCGAAAGACATCATGATAAACTTCGTCTCCCCCTCATTTTCATCAGAAGAATCGACATGGGCGAGGGCGTTTACACTATAGGCGGCGGTCTTCTTGAAAGACTCCTCGTCTCTTCCCTTCTAAAGGAGAATCCTGTCTTTTTGGAGAAAGAGGAAGAGGCTCTAGAATACATTTACAGGCCACAGCTCTGGCACCTGAAAAAGCTGGTTAGAAGCTTGGTTGTGGTCGGCTTCTTCATGCCTAAAATAGAAGAGCCTTAAAGCTACCTTCCAAATCTTCTCTCTCTATTCTGGTAGTCCCTCACGGCGCGTAGCAGATCGATTTTTCTTATCTCAGGCCAGTAGACGCCACAGAAGTAGAGTTCGGAGTAAGCTGACTGCCAGAGTAGGAACCCGGACAGCCTCTCCTCCCCCGAAGTCCTTATTATGAGGTCTGGGTCAGGCATCCCCACCGTGTAAAGATGCTCCTCGATCACCCTTTCGTCTATGTCATCGATCCTCAGCTTTCCGTTGGCAACCTTTTGAGCTATCTTCCTTACAGCGTCAACTATCTCTGCCCGCCCCCCATAACCTATGGCGACGTTAAGAAAGTACCTGTCATAATCCTTAGTTGCCTCTTCAGCCCTCCTTATCGCGTTCCTTACACTCTCAGGAAGCATGTCCAATCTGCCTATAGCCTTAATCCTAACCTTATACTTGTGGATTTTCCAGTTCTCTATGACCTCATGGAACTTCTCCTCGGCAAGCTTCATTATCTCCTCAACTTCCTTCTGGGGGCGGTTAAAGTTCTCCGTTGAGAAAGCATATAGTGTAACCATTTTGATTCCAACCTCCCAGCACCACTCCAGAAACTCTTTGACCTTTTCCGCTCCATACTTGTGCCCCATCCAGCTCTCAAGCCCGAGGAACCGAGCATACCTCCTGTTGCCGTCAAGTATGACAGCTAGGTGCGTGGGCTTTACGCCATGCATCACTTGTTGCATCAAAGCCTTCTCATACAGATAATAGACTGATTCAAGCACCTTGCTGACTAACGGAAACTTCAAGAACGGCACGTTACGCCAATTATGAACGAAGAATCTAGGCGTTTTTTTACCCATCAAGAAACCCCCAGAAGGAACAACATAATTTAAACCATTTTTCGAAAATAAAACTTTCTTTAGAAGCATCCCTTGAATATATTTCGAGGTCGGTAACATATACATTTAACTTTTTCTCTTCAAAAAATCATTGGTGGTTGAGGTGGATGGCGTATGGTCGTGGAGGCTAGAGAAGACGCACCTAGCTGAGCAAGCATGCGAACTCTTACTTCATGTGTCAGCCTTAAAGTTCGGCTCGTTCAAATTAACCTCCGGCAAGTTGTCCCCCTTCTACATCGACCTGAGAGTTGTGCCATCATACCCTGAAGTCTTCGAAAAAATAACTGATATATATGTGAGGCTGATTAGAAATGAGGTTGAAGCATTCGACAGGATTGCAGGTGTGCCAACAGCAGGGCTACCAATAGCGACGCTAGTGAGCTATAAGCTTAAAGTCCCTCTGATTTACGTTAGGAAATCCACCAAAGGTTATGGGACGCAGCGCGCAGTGGAAGGAATCCTTAACAATGGCGACCGCGTTTTGCTCGTCGATGACCTTGCAACCACTGGTTTAAGCCTTCTAGGTGCTGCCCAAGCAATAAGATCTCAAGGGGGAAAGGTGGAACATGCAGTGGTTCTGATTGATAGGGAGCAAGGTTGCGTCAACACGCTTTCAGACAATGGCATAAGCCTCCACTTCCTCATTAGTGCTTCGCAGCTCTTTGAAACCCTCCACAGGAAAGGGCTAATAGCGCATCCAGACTACCAGCGCTCCATAGATTACCTGAGAAGCGAGCGCTTAGGAAACCACAACGCATGATAAGCGTTCGTGATTTTCAGGATCTAGCACTGCAAGCGCAATCCGTAACTATCCTCATAAAGCTGATATTAATCGCATTCTCGTTACTTGATAATTTCCATTTTAGCCGTTAAAGTTTTGAGACAATCTTTATATCCTCTTAGAATTTAAAGATAAAAATAAGGAGTGAGTCCTCCGAGAACCTTGGAGCGTGTAAAGGTTGCCTCTTGGAATGATTGTTGTCCGGTGGGACAACCGGCTCGGAGCTGTGCTGGAGGCAAAGTACCCGCCTCAGCTCAGAGTGACAGAGGATCAAATTATGAAGATCTATACTGCCCACGCCATGTCGATTGGTGAGGCTCCTGCAGGATTTCTTTCACTCAGGGTAGGAGAACTAAACGTTGCATCCTACTATGGTGGATGGGACATAAACTATTACGTGGCGCTCCTTCTAACCCCCGAGGAGGAAGCGGACAGCTACGAGGATGGACTAGCCGAGGTCGCGTCCAACATATTCTCCAAGCTTGAAGACGACGCCTACAAAGAAGAGCTCGAAGAGCTCTTTAACAAGCTCGTGCGCTTCCCCTCACTAACCGAGGAGCAGAAAATGGCTGTGGTTCTCTCCGACCCACTCAGGAGGTCGCTCTTTGAAAGAATGACCGAAGAGGGAAGCTCCACGCTCTCGGATCTTGAAGTGTGGTTGAAGCACAAGTTTGAGCTTAAATCCGTGGAACTACACTCCCTCCTCACCCCTCTCGTCAAGAACGGGCTTATAACGCTTCGGTGGGTAGAAGGCCTCCCCAGCCAGTGCGCTTTCCTTGTGAGAGACGTTTTCATAGCCAGAGTTCCGGTACGAGCCATAGTCAAAAAAGCTCAGTCAGGCGAGTGGGGTCCCGAGGCCTCGTCTGAGTACCTCGATGAGGTTAAAGACTTCTTCAGAAACTACGCGGTTTCGCCTGAAGACGTGGAGAACATAACGAAAATCCTTGCAGACCCCGACATTTACGATGTTCTAGTGTTACTCAGAGAGGACGTGTCCACCGTAGACGAGCTAGCGGAACGCCTTGAAAAAAAGAAGTCAGACATTAGCCACATAATCAAGCAGCTAAAAGACCTAGGCTTCATAATGGAGCTAACGATAAACGGTGAAAAGCACATTGCCCTCAAAACAGACGCAAAGATAATAACCTTCTTCCCCGACTACATGGTCGACCAAATAGCCATGCAATACAACGACCAGATAAAACCACCCAGAATGCTCCTATGGCACCTCAAAGCACTACGCGATAGCTACTTCATGTAACTCTCCAAACCTCAATCAAAAACTGGTTGGGAGATCTGGCGTGATAAGGAACATTGAAATTCTCGACTCGAATGGCAAATTAATATTCAAGAAAAGGTATGGAGTGAGTAGCATAGCAGATGATATCATTGACGAATTTATGGCAAGCCTCGCCAAAACAATATCCAGAGTGAACTTGGATGGAACAATTGAATTCATGAACTTGAAGAAGACACGCCTTTACTACAGCAACGCCGACAAAACAGTCTTCATCTTCGAGGCAGACAAGAACGACGACATCGGCGAGATGAAAGCAAAAATGAGAAACATAATACACCAGTTCACCGTGGAGTACAGCGGCACCATACAAAACTGGGACCCATCAGCCTTCGGCGAAAAGGTAGACGAGCTAACTACAACACTCCTAAAGCTCTCCCTAATTGGCTTCAGCGGAGTAGGAAAAACCACTATACTAAAATTGATCAGAGAAGAAGAACTTCCGAGGGAACATATACCCACCATAGGAGTAGGCATAAAGGGCGTCAAGGGAGCCATGATCGGTAACACCCAACTCGTGTGCTGGGACCTTGCAGGGCAGGAAAGATTCAAAATGACGTGGGACAAATTTATTAAAGCATCGTCTCTAATAGTAATAGTCACGGATTCAACGCTGGAAAACACGGTGAAGTCACGCTTCTTCGTAAGACTCGTAAGAGAAGAGGAGCCAGAAGCAAACATAATCGCGCTAGCCAACAAGCAAGACCTCCCAAGCGCACTCCCACCAGAAAAAGTGGAAGAAATCCTTGGAGTGAAAACCTACGGCTTCGTAGCGATAGACCCAATGAACAGATCAAAATTCTTCGAAATAGTTAGAAACACCGTCATGGGAACACCAAGTTAGGGAGGAATAAGAATGGGATTAATAGAAAGGGTGAAAAGTTTATTTAAAAAAATTACTGGCGCACCCCCACCAATACCCAAGCCCCCGATAACACCGGAGGAGGAAGAAGAGATATCCAACCTTAAAAAAGTGTTGGAGGAGCTCAAAGCTAAGAAAGAAGAAATCAACTTAGAGCTCAAAAAACTGGACGCTGATTTCTTACTCGGAAAGATCGACGCGAGGAAAAGAGACCAAAACTACATAAAACTAATGCGAGAAACAATGAAGATAAACAGGGAGATCACCGCAATCCGCCAACGTATAATAAGCCTAGGAGGAGTAATAGAGATATAAAAACCACTAAAGTCCAGAACCCCCACACGAGCTTACAACCAAACAGCCCCCTCTTTGCCTCCTCACTACTTTTTATTTTACTCCCTTATGATTCCCTTCTCCATTAGTATCTCCATTACCTTGTCCACGGCAGTATACACGTCTTCCTCTCTTTTTGCTCCCGTACAAACAAGCTTGCCGGAACCAAAAAGCAAGATAACAACCTTAGGATCCCGCATACGGTAAATCAGACCCGGGAACTGCTCGGGCTCATACATGGTGTTCTCGAGCAAGAAAGCTGCCTCCTCAAGGTTTATTTCGATACCCAAATTGGCTGATGCCACTATGTTCTGCACTTGGATAATCGGCTCATTCTTGATATCTATCCCTACTTCTCTAAGACTTTCAACGATCTTTTTAACGGCTTTTACGGCGTCCTTCTCCGATTTACTGCCTGTACAGACCATTTTTCCACTGTTAAAGATAAGAGTGGCTGTTTTTGGCTGCTCGAGTCTCAAAACGAGGCCGGGAAACTGATCCGGGTCGAACTCTGTGTTCGGTAGCCTTTCAGCTATCAGGTTCAAGTCCAGCCTTTGGTTTAGGGTGACGGAGGCCACTACGTTTTCTATGTGTATTGACTTTGCTTTCGGCATCCTCCCCGCCTCCTTTCATGTAAGGTTTAAATGATATATAAATATTTAGTTAATTTTTCTTTATTTTTCCTTTCTTTCTCCAAAACGATGTAGTGGCTTTTCGCTCTCCATTCGGGTCTGCTTTTTCGAGCTGTATGTCGCGTCGCGGCGTCCTAGCGGGGTTTAATGTGTGCTACTGAGCCACTATTTTTTCTATGGCTTCCAGGTCTGGTTTTATTTGTATTGGCTTCTCGCATGTCCTGATTGGTGTATCCGGGTCTTTGAGTCCATGTCCTGTCGTTACGCAGACTATTCTTTCATTCTTGTCTACAAGTCCCGCATCCAGCAATTTCACTAGTCCAGCTATGGATGCCGCTGACGCCGGCTCGACGAATATTCCCTCCGTTCTAGCGAGCAGTTTTTGTGCTTGCAATATTTGCTCGTCCGTCACGGTCTCGGCTGCCCCATTTGTGTCATAGACCGCTCTGAGCGCTTTCTCCCAGTTAACCGGTTTCCCTATTCTTATTGCCGTTGCCACCGTCTCAGGGTTCTCGACGAACACCACCTCTTTCTCTTTTTTCTTGTATGCGTGCGCTATCGGGGCTGCGCCTTCCGCCTGAATGCCGATAAGTCTGGGGACTTGTTCTATGAGTCCAAGCTGCTTCCACTCTACTATCCCCTTGTGGATTGCACTTATGTTTCCGGCATTTCCAACAGGGAGTATTATCGCATCAGGCGGCTGGCCTAGTTGCTCGATTACTTCGAAGGCTATAGTTTTCTGTCCTTCTAGGCGGTAGGGGTTTAGGCTGTTCAGGATGTAGAGCCCGAGGCGCTTACTGCTTTGCTCGACGAGGCTTAGAGCTTGGTCAAAGTTTCCTTCTACTGCAAGGACTAGTGCACCGTACATTATCGCTTGGGCGAGCTTTCCTAGAGCTATTTTGCCGGAGGGGATCATTACGACGCATTTCAGTCCTGCTTTGGCAGCATAGGCTGCCAAAGACGCTGAAGTGTTTCCTGTTGAGGCACAGGCGACGGTTCTGCTGCCGAGCTCCTTTGCGAGAGAGACGCCAACCGTCATTCCTCTATCCTTGAAGCTACCCGTCGGATTTTCGCCTTCGTTCTTGACCCAGATGTTTTCAACTCCCAGTTTCTCAGCCAGCCTCTTGCACCTGTGAAGGCTAGTTCCACCCTCATTGAGAGACACTTTCTCCCTCACTCTTGGAAGGAAGTCCTCGTACCTCCAGACAGAGAGCGGCTTCTCTCTCCACCTCTCAGGTTTTGGTTCTTCAAAATGGTATTTCACGTCTAGAAGCGCGCCGCAGTGGTCACATGTGTATATTACAATGTTCCATGGAAACTTTTTGCGGCATCTAATACATTCAAGCCACATGTCCTCCAATTTTGATTCCTCCTCTCTTCTCAGCTATCGTTATTATGTCTGCAAGTATGGCGCTAGCCGTCTCCCTAGGTCCTGCTCCCTTACCTATGAACGTCAATGGGCCTGACAGTTCTGTGTTAAAAGTTATAACGTTGAATGTTCCCCCGACCGCTAGAGGCGAGTTCCTAGGAACCAGTCTTGGGGCGACCTCCATTTTGTTCTCGTCGAGGTAGGCTACGTGCTTTACGAGATAGCCGTCCTCCTCAGCTAGTTCTATCATCTCGGGGGTCACCCTGCTTATCCCCTCCACTTCAATGTCGGAGAGGCGTTTATCCATATCCATTATCCCATTTGCTAGGATCACTAATTTGCAGGCGGCGTCTATTCCTTCAACGTCGTAAGTTGGGTCAGCTTCAGCGTACCCCATCTCCTGCGCCTCTCTGAGAGCGTCATCAAACGAGACCTTATCCTCACTCATCCTTGAAAGAATGTAGTTTGTAGTGCCGTTGAGTATCCCCTCAATGCTTATTATCCTGTCATGCTTCAAGGATTCCCTAGCTACGGTGAATATTGGTATGGCTGCTCCGACAGTCGCCTCGTAAA
>JAHAWR010000122.1:0-147 GCA_018383835.1 Candidatus Jordarchaeia archaeon
TATGCTCCTTCTTCTAGCCTGCGCACGCCGTCAACTGCCTCCCTCCTTCCCCTGAGGTGGTCTATGAGTATGTCCGAATCTAGGCAGATTCTTCCAGCCTCCAACTCCTCCACCACCTGCGGAGCGAGGAGAATACCTCCTCAGCCT
>JAHAWR010000122.1:217-1593 GCA_018383835.1 Candidatus Jordarchaeia archaeon
GCGTATGGCCTCATCGATGGACACGGGCCTCTTCAGTTCCGCCTGAAGTCTTCCAGCCTTCTCGCAGAGCCTCCTATATGTTTCATCACTCACTTTGATCGTCTTCATTTTTCCACTAAGTGGAAAAAGTGGAAAAAGTAGCATAAAAATGTTACCCCTAAATGGCGGTTACCCCACGGGGAAGTATTCGGGTGTCCGTTTAACAGCCCATCTGAAACAGAGGTCCTCCGTTAGCTCGGCAATTTTTAAAAGAAAGTTTCTCTCACTGTTTTGCCGTTCAGCTTTAGGGGGTGAACTATTTGCTTTTCGAGCCCGGAGTCGTAGGTTCAATGGAGGTCAAAAATAGAATCGTCAGGTCAGCCACCTATGAAGGGCTAGCAGACGATAACGGCATAGTCGGAGACCGCTACGTTGACCTTTACAGGAGGCTTGCGCAGGGTGGTGCAGGACTGATAATTACTGGTTTCGCCTACGTGCGGGGGGACGGCATATCCCTAAGGGGGCAAGTAGGCCTCTACTCCGACGAGTGTGTACCACCGTTAGAGAAAATGGTCAAGGCTGTCCATGAAGCTGATCCAGACGTGAAAGTGGTGGTTCAGCTGTCTCACGGTGGCAGGCAGTCTCACCCGAAGCTCACTGGTGGCGTACTAATAGCTCCCTCACCCATACCTGACAAGTCTGTTAAGGTTACGCCGAAGGAGATGAGCCGCGGGGAGGTTAAAGAGGTCATTGAGGACTTTGTGAGGGCGGCGGAGAGGGCGAAGGATGCTGGCTTCGACGGCGTGCAGATTCAGGCCTGCCACGGCTACCTTGTTTCACAGTTCCTCTCCCCCTACTCGAACAAGAGGAACGACGAGTATGGTGGGAGCACGGAGAACAGGGCCAGAATGCTCATTGAAATAGTTAAGGGTGTGAAGAAGGCTTGCGGTGGAGACTGGCCGGTGCTTGTGAAGCTCCAAATGGATGACTACGTGGCTGACGAAAACAGGTTAAAGCCACCTGAGTCCGTCGAGATAGCCAAAATGGTTTCGAAAAGCGGGGCTGACGCTATAGAGGTGTCTGGAGGCATGTACGAGTCGGCGCTTTACGGCAACCTGACTTCGGTCAGGTTAAACGTCGGTAAGGAAGAGCCCGAAGCATACTTCCTCCCCTTAGCGATAGAGGCTAAAAAAGCTCTACCATCGACGCCAGTAATGCTCGTCGGCGGAATAAGGTCAAAGAACACAGCAGAGGAAATACTTGAGAAGGGGTATGCTGACTTCATCTCGATGGCGCGCCCACTAATCAGAGACCCAGATCTTCCGAAGAAGTGGATGAAGGGCGAAAGCCTAAAGTCGGAGTGCGAGTCGTGCAATGACTGTCTGCGAACTGCGGGG
>JAHAWR010000122.1:1617-4276 GCA_018383835.1 Candidatus Jordarchaeia archaeon
CTGAACCCGGTAACGCCTCAAAGCAACTCGCCTTGAAGGACCATCTGTCATTTCCTTTTTGTGACCTTTATCTGGATTCATGGTTCGCCATAGACGGTGTTCTGGGCTACGTGGTTTTTGGTAGGCTTACGTGGCTCTTGTGGCTCACCAGCCTAAAACCCCTCACGAGCCCATCGTAAAAGATTCTTTAGTTGTGTAGAACATCCCCCATTAATGTTTATTACTACTGACTATTTATGTTATTCTACTGTGAAATTGCTGATGACGGCTGTCTGAAGCAGAGTGTCTGAATGTTCACGTTAAGTCTCCATGAAGCTTAGGTTGCTTTGAAGTAAGAGTTCAGGTTACCGGGCTTGCGCGTGTCTGAGTTTGAGTCCAAAAGTTTAAATAGGCGCGAGCCTCTGTTTTAGTCGCAGAGAGGGAGACGTGCTGAATGCTCTTCTTCTCTGAAAGCAAAGGATGGAATGAGTGTTGAGTAGATTGTCCTTCAGCAAGGTATCCGACTTGAGGCCGAACCTTAAAAACATAAATATTATTGTCAAGTGTGACTCGGTGGGTGACGAAAGAGAGGTTGTTTCAAAGAGGACAGGAGAGACCCTAAGGGTTGCCGACGCCCTAGTCGGCGACGAAACCGGCTGCATATACCTGACACTATGGAACGACGAGATCGATAAGATGGCGCCCGGACAGATCTACGTTCTAAGGAACGTCTACACCACAATATACAGGAACTCTCTCAGGCTAAACATTGGGCGCTACGGAAGCGTGGAGGAGGACAGTGAAAGCCGCGAGCTGAATGTTAACATGGAGAACAACCTCTCGGACAGGTTCTACGAGCAACAGAGACGCCCCTACAAACCCAGACTCCAGCACGATAGAGGAGAGTACAGGAGAGGGAGAAGGTACTAGCCTTCCCACTTCCGTTTTTCATTAATCCACTTTTCTTTTTTCTCATAATAGTAATCTTCATATTTCCCTAGTGTAAACCTTAGGGCTGAGAGGGGTGTTAGTGGATGGAGGAGAAGGAGCGTCTCGTCCTTGACGTTATGAGGAAGGCTGGAAAGCCGCTGAGGCCTGGCGACATAGCAAAAATTTCCGGCCTCGACAGCGATGAAGTCTCAAAAATAATACGGAGCCTAAAAGAAAAGGGGGAAGTAATTTCCCCTAAGAGGTGTTACTACTCTCCAGCCAAGTAGGGGGCTAAGCCGCCCTCCTTTTAAAAGGGGGCTTTAGTCCGTTAAGCGCTGCTTCGGCTACTAGTTGCCTGAAGAAAGCGGTTTTTTGCTCCTGACTTCTCTTTCTCTTTTTTGAGGAGATGGGACGTTTATGCAGCCAGCCTCGGCGAGCATTATCAGAGTGCGTGGTGAAGCATAGCCTACCAGCCGTCCAAGGGACGGGTTAAGCACGTAGGGCATCCAAGTCAAGGACGTCATTCCGCTCCTGGACCTGTACTTGAGAAGTTTAATTCCCTCCACTTCAACCAGCATCACTCCAGAGCCCCCCTCACCGCCCCCGGTTATCCTCTTTGATCTAGCTTCAACGCTTATCCTGCCACGTCCACCCTTCGCCCTTCTTTCAATAAGCATTCCTTGGCTCGACCTTAGCTGAGCTTCAAGCCGCCTTCTTGTGACGAGCGACAAAAAACACTTCACTTGTCCAATGTTACACTCGACGTCAAGTTCAACCGGTAGCTTCACCGCGCTGCTCCGCCTCATTTTAACCTCTTCCAGCCTCGGCTTAAACTCCAGTCGGTCACCGTTAACATTGTATGTAATTCGTCTCCTCCACGCAGACGGATATATTACCCTGTAATCAGTGAACCTGTCTCTACTCAGGATGAAGCAGTCGTAAATCCTTTCAGCCAAGAAAAGGAGGTAAGCGTCAGCCTCTCTGCGACTGGGCACGATGAACCCCTCCCCCCTCCTCTCCAGAGCCTTTACGTAGCTTGGGTCGTCGCACTTCCTCATTATTCCCCTGTCAAAGAGGACGAAAAATCCAAGCTTGGCCTCTTCGAGCTCTTGGACTGTTCTCCTAAGCGTTTCAGTCCTTCCTCTTCCCTCACTATCAGTGGCGTGCATAACGATGTTTGAGCCGTCAACCAGTACGTCAAGCCTCCCGTCCACCGAGCTTCCTCCACACCGCTTAAAATAACATTTTTACAGCAAACTTTTTTTACATTTTCGATAAGTGCACAGCCAGCATGGAGACATAGTGGACTGGACAGCGGTAATCGAGAATTCTTTGCCTCCTATTATAGTCAGGGTCCCCCGAGACCTCTTAAAATTATCCTGCAACTTGAATTCGCGTGAGACGACCGGGTTCCAGACTAAGTATGGGTAAGTGTTGATCCATACTTGGTCCTTGGGGTTCACAAGCCTCAAAGCCCCTCACGGGTTCATCAGAGCTTACATCAGCCTCACCCCCCGTCAGGGTGAACCCACCCCACCTCCCCACAAGCCCAACGAAGAGCTTCAGAGATGGGGAAAGACCCTCCACCTGAAGATATAAGTTTAAGCATGCGTTAAGCTGCCTATCAATCTTTAACCCGCAACCCTTACACTCGTAGAGTGCTCCCTTCGGGACATTAACAATCCCACTGGAGCACCTCCTAGTAGAGTTGTGAGGGCTTAGAAGCCGGACTCTAGACTTGTAACCCATT
>JAHAWR010000121.1 GCA_018383835.1 Candidatus Jordarchaeia archaeon
TTTCCGCTACACAAGAAGAACAAAACTAAATATATACTTTATCGTAATATTATATATAACTAAAATATGAATATATATGAAATATGTGAGAGCAGCAAGTAGAAGTGCAGCGGGAAGCACTTAGACGTAGGAAAAAGGAAGCAATTGAAGCGACATGCGGGAGAAGCGTGAGAGTTCTCGTTGATTTTGCATGTAAAAACTTTTTAGGATTCGCTTCTGGGATCAAATTTGTCTGGTGGTGCTTATGGAGCCGCGGGCATACTTAGAGATTACGCGTCCACACAACTGCCTCATGGGTGGACTAACTGTTCTTTCTTCCGTTCAGGTTGCAAAGGTTTTTTATGGACTTTTCTTCTTGAACAGGCTTTGGCCTAAGTTCTGGGTTTTCCCTAGCAGGTTCTGGGAGGTGGGGGTTCTCGCCTACTTCGTTTACGTTCTTATAGCTGCTGCCGGGAACGTTGTAAACGACATATACGACGTGGAGGTCGACAGAATCAATAAGCCCAACAGGCCTCTCCCTCGGGGGGCCATGAGCGTCAGGGAGGCTAAGGTGTTGGCCGGGGTACTGTGGAGTGCTGGTTGTGTTCTTGCCTTTCTGATAAGTATTCCATCCGGGGTCTTGGCCGTTATCTTTTCTACTGTGGGTCTGCTTTATGCGGCGAAGGTTAAGGTTTTGGGCTTGCTTGGAAACTTCGTTGTTTCCTTCAGCTTCGCTTTCGGGTACATTTACGGTTCGCTCGTCGTGTCAAGCGACTACGGCTTCTTTTCCCTTCCCCTCATGGTTGTACTTTTCTTCTTTACAGCGTTCTGCGTCTTGCAGGGGAGGGAGATAATAAAGGTCATGGAGGATGTTGAGGGGGATGTGCTCAGGGACGCTAAAACTATAGCTAGGGTTTACGGGCTGAGAGTTGCCTCCTATGCTGGTGCAGCGTTTAACGTGGCTGGGATCGCGTGCTTCACTCTTTGCCCAGTTATAGACAGCATGGGCTCCTGGTGGCTTAGAGCTCTCGGCTTCTGGTTTTACCCGTTTTACTTCCCGGGAGTTGCGGCTGTGGGGGCTTCAACCGTCCTGATCCTCGCAAAGTATATGTCACGTAAGGCTCAGAGTAGGGCGAGCTTTCTAGATAAGGTTGGAGCCTTCTTCGGCATTTTGGCATTTCTGACTGGACCATACTCTTCGGGGTGGTGAGCGTGGGGTTGGAGAACGTTGTTAGGGCAGCTTTAGGGGAGATAAAAGCCGACTTAGTCTTGTCGGGCGGGGAGGTTATTAATGTTTTCACCGGTGAGCTGGAAAGAGCTGACGTTGCAGTTAAGGGGGACACAATAGTCTGTGTGGGCGAAATAGAGGAGCATATGGGGAAGGGGACTAAGGTTCTAGATGTAAGTGGAATGTGCCTCTCTCCGGGGTTTTTTGATGCACACGTTCACATTGAGAGTAGCCAAGTTACACCGACAGAGTTCGCTCGGTTATGTCTGCCACATGGTACCACCAGTGTAGTCTGGGATCCTCATGAGATAGCGAACGTTGCGGGTGTTGACGGAATAATTGAGGTTCTCCAGGAGGTTAGGAGGCTTCCAGTGAACTTTTTCGTTGTAATACCTAGCTGCGTTCCGGCATCAGATCCTAGGCTCGGGGGGGCTGGGGGCGAGATAGGTGTAAGGGAGATTGAACGTTTGAGGGGCGAGGCAGGCGTAGTTGGACTGGGCGAAATGATGAATTTCCCAGGTGTGCTTGGGCTTGACCCGGGTGTTGTCGCCAGGCTCAACGCGGCCAAAGGGATGAGGGTTATTGATGGGCACTGCCCCGGCCTCTCGGGCAGAGAGCTGTGCGCCTACATCGCTGCAGGCGTAAGATCTGACCACGAGAGCGTGTCCGGCGATGAAGGTGTTGAGAAGCTTAGGAGGGGGATGTTTTTGATGCTGAGAGAGGGGACTGCCTCAAAGAACCTTTCAGAGTTACTCAAACCAGTTGTCAGGTTGAGGCTCGACATGAGGAACTGCCTTTTGGCTTGCGATGACATAAGCCCCGAAGACCTTAAAGAGGGCCACATAAACTTGCGCATAAGGAAGAGCATTGAGGAGGGGGTTGACCCTGTCAGGGCATACCAGATGGCGACGCTGAACACTGCAACCTATTTGGGGGTTGATGGGGTTCTTGGCGGGTTGGCGCCTGGTAGGAGGGCGGACATGGTTGTTCTCAGTGACATTGAAAGGGTTAAGGTTGAAATGGTGTTCGCGGGGGGGATACTGGCTGCCGAGAAAGGGAAAACGGTTGTTGAGCTTAAACGGTTCAGTTACTCGGATAAAGTGAGGGGAAGCATGCATGTGGCACAAAAAATAGAGCCAGAGCTCTTTGCAGTGAGGCACACTAGAAGTAGCGCCACCGTGAGAGTGGTAAGAGTTGAGGAGGGGAGTATTGTTACACGTGAGGAGGAAGCTGAGCTAAGCGTTGTGGGTGGAGTGGTTGAGCCTAGCCCAGCCGATGATGTGCTCCAAGTTGCCGTTCTAGAGCGGCACAAGGGGACAGGAGAGGTGGGGCTAGGTTTCGTTAGTGGGTTTGGCCTCTCCTCGGGGAGCCTTGCCTCGACGGTAGCCCACGACTCGCACAACTTAGTTGTGGTGGGTGCCAGTAGGATGGACATGGCAGTAGCCGCTAGGGAACTTGTAAGGATGCAAGGAGGTATGGTTGTGGCTGACAGAGGAAAAATTTTGGGGGCGTTACCCCTAGAGGTGGCAGGGCTAATGAGCATTGAAGATGCAAGCGTCGTGATAGAAAAAAGGCGGAGGCTACTTGAATCTGCCAAGAAACTTGGGTGCAAGTTGCGTGATCCGTTCATGACGTTATCTTTTATAAGCCTGCCAGTGATACCCTTCATAAAAATAACCGAGAAGGGGCTTGTGGACGTAAATTCGCAGAGGATAGTTGAGGTCATAAAGAAGTGAGGAGATAGTGAAGATGGCGAAGCGATACTGCCCGGTGTGTGGGGCAGAGCAACCTGAGGGCGGAGGCAGAAAGTGCGTGTACTGTAATAGCAGAATAGAGGAAGGAGCCAAGGTCTCTTGGGGGTGGGTTGAGGCAATCCTCGGCTTCACGGCATCAATACTACTTCTTTTCCTGTTTCAGAACTTACTGTATCTGATAGGACTTTCAATAATGATTTTTACGAGTCCTTTCTCTCTTTTAAGGCTACAGCTAACTCTTAACATACTCACCATGAGATATGAGCTTGACGTAAATCTAACGACACCACCTGAGTTGTTATCCTTTGTTACACTGGGTGAGCTGGCGCTTTTAATTGTCCCCCTGCTCTACCTTAAGCTAAGGAAAATTCCTCTCAGGGAGTTGGGATTTAACTTTAAGGACAGAAGAGCCACGATAATAGATTTAGCGGTAGGATGCCTAGCGGGAGTAGGCATGATGATTACCGCGAACATTTTATCTACCATAACTTCGATCGCTCTGCTAGCCGTGCTCCAAGCACTCTATGGCCCAATCTACGGAGTACTCTTACTTTTGCTTGCGGAAGAGTTCATTTCGGAGGTGAATGCTCCTTTCGTAGCAACCAGCCTTGCACAGCTTATTCTCTTAGTAGCATCAGTAACTTTACTTGTGGCGCCATGTGAAGAAATAGCCACGAGGGGATTCCTACAGCAAGGATTGGAGAAAAGCTGGGGGCGGTGGAAAGGGTTAGCAGCGGCAGCAGTAATATTCTCCGTACTTCACGTGATCTTTTACCCACAAGGATCCTCCAGCATGGGGCTGCCGGGAGTAGGTATAGTAAGCGTACTCCTAGCCCTCCCAACATACATCATACTCTCCCTAATCTTAGGTGCACTACTTCAAGCAAGAGACTACAGAATAGTGACAACGATAGCTGCCCACGCGTCGTATATGGCGATACTGGTAATAATGCTCAGCGTCTAAACTCACAGTAAACCACACAAACGCCGTATCCAGTAGTTTCTGAGTAGAAATGTTTAAATAATTGTAAGTATAGGTAAGCTATTGATGACTGAGAGGCTTTACACGCTTAAAGAAGCTAAGAAGCTTCTTGGAGTCACCACATGGACGATCCAGCAATGGGATAGACAAGGGAAGATCAAATGCGTCAGAACTATCGGAGGAAGAAGGAGAATTCCTGAAAGTGAGATAAAACGCATTTTGGGGTTGAGAGAGGAGAGGGTAATCGTTGGGTATGTGAGGGTTTCATCTTCAGCGCAGAAAGACGATTTGGAGAGGCAAAAACAGTTGATCCTAACTTATGCGAAGGAGAAAGGCTATGGCGCCAC
>JAHAWR010000125.1:0-1772 GCA_018383835.1 Candidatus Jordarchaeia archaeon
TGTTGAGGATTAGCTCCCCCATCTCCCCCTTAGCCCTACTCCAGAACCAAGCATTTGAAACATCAAAAATTAAATGCTCCTCGAACGGTTTAACGCTTATCTTGATCTTACCGTTTTTGTAGGAATATAGTGTTTTCTTCACTCTGACGAACTTCTTCTTCACGACTGGCTTCGCTCTAGTTCTCCTTTCAAGTAGTTTCTCCTCCAAGACTTCAGAATTGAATATGCTTGCTTGATTGCGGAGTCAACGTAGTGAGCACAGAAATCCCAGTTTCCAAGTAAAGAGTTTCTTAGGTTGCGTTTGAACTCGCTGCTCTTCGGAATTATCGGAATCAATCTTTTCCTGCCTTTAACAACCTCATTCCAAGTTATGTTTTCCCAAATCTCGTTGATCGCCTTCTGCAGCAGCCACCTATAAGATTCCAAAAAGCCCTTAACATCATAGCTATGCTTTACTTTGTAGGATCTAACTTGATACGAGCATTCTGACACCACCAACCCTCCTTCCTATGACTCCCCCCATAGAGCTTCCCAGCGAAGTGCGAGACAGTTGCTAGTTCGTCGGCAAGCTCCTCTCGCTTCTCCACTTCATGGATTACCCCTATCTCAGCCCAAAGGAATAGCTTCCTCAAGGTTTTAAATCCAAACATCGCCAACCTATCACAAACAATTATTAGTTTGGAAACTTTTCTTTCCGAAACCATGTCTAAAAGCTTCAGGAAGTTCTTTCTTTTCTCGCTAAGCCCGGAGCCAATGTCGGCGAGTATTTGAACCTCTCCATAGCCTTCCTCCTCCGCGTAAGAAGATCGGTTGTTTTTGCCTCTCTCGTCTTGTGTTGAAGACGAAGCCCTCGCATCTACTATCGTCCTCTCCTCTTTTAACCCTGAGATGCGTTTTATCTCGCTTTTGGGTTCTCCTTCGACCACCAATAGTTCTGAGGATCTAATCTTTTGTTTATCCCATTGTTGGATCGTTCATGTGGTGGCTTCGAGGAGCTTCTTAGCTTCTTTAAGCGTGTAAAACCTTTCGTTCATCAATAACTTATCTATACTTACAACCATTTAAACATTTCTACTTAAAAACTGCTGACTACGGCTTCTCCCGGGTTCTGCAATGTTTATATTCTGTATTTTAATGATATTAGTAATCGCAGTTGATGCATATTCTTCTTCCGCAGTATTCGCAGCTTGTTGAGTGTTCGTGGCAGACTGGTTGGCCGCAGTCCTCGCACACTTCATTTGTCTTTTTTCCGCAGAAATAGCACTCATACTTGCCTTTTAACTCTGCGTATGCTTCTAGCACTGTGAGTGCTTTGACCTTCATTCTTCTTCCTCCACCCTTTCACCGGGGGCGGTTCGGATATTTGAACTTGATGTTTCAAAGGCAACTTTTCGGCTTAGTTGTGCTTCAGATATAACACTATTGGGTTGGTGGGCTTTCGCTTTTTTCGGCGTTTTTTTCCTTGTCTGCTAAGGCTTCAACCATCCTGTACATCTTCTGGTATGCTCGCCTGCTTTCCTCGTCTCTTAGCGTCCACTCGCGTGCCCTAAGGAACTGCTCGACGAACTCTTTCTTGTCGCGGGATAGGATCGCCCCTGATAATCCTTTGAAGAGCTCCTCCCACCTCTTGAGTGCCTCCCTGAACCTCTCGTTTTCCATCTGGATTTCAGCGTAGACTTCAGGGCTCTCCTGCAGGATGCTTTCTGAGATAGTGAGCTGAAGGTTGAAGGTTGTTCCTGAAAACTCCCTCAGCTTTTGAGGGTTCCCGCTTG
>JAHAWR010000125.1:1790-4078 GCA_018383835.1 Candidatus Jordarchaeia archaeon
CGAAGAGTATGTTGATGAAGTGGGGGAGTGCTAGGGTTAGCGCAACCATCCTGTCATGTGTTTCAGCGTCGGAGAACATAACCACTGCACCATCCTCCTTAAAGTAATCCGCCAGCCACCTTGCAGCCTCCTCATGCCCCCTTAACGGTATAACCACGATCCTCTGTCCCATGATGTCTTTCGCCCCCGGGCCGAACATGGGGTGAACACTGACAGCCCTGTAGCCGTGCCTGTCCCCTTCAACTCTGAGCACCTCCGGTATCTCTCCTTTCACCGACGCCACATCGAAGAGTATGGCTCCCCTCTTAACGCCGGGTGAAACCCTCCTGACGGCTTCAGGAACCGCGCTTATCGGCACCGAGACCACGACTAAGTCAGCGCCTCTAACCGCTCCTTCAGCCTCCACATCATACTCTACTCCAACCTCCTCAGCCACCCTGACAAGCCTCTCAACCGTTCGAGCCCAAACAACGACGTCACACCCCCTCCCCTTAAAGTACCTCGCAAACCAAGTCCCCATCCTCCCTGTTCCGCCGAGGATGGCAACCCTCAACAGTCCACCCCCTAGCCTGAACGCTGACCGAGTACTCTATGATTGCTCTTACAACCTTCTCACAGAAGTCTGGGTTCAGCCCCATCTTCGCCCCCTCCTCCCTAACCCTCGAAATAAGCTCCCTTTCGACCTCCGGGCTCCTAATGGGAAGCCCCCTCTCCCTCTTCACTCTTCCGAGCTCCTCGACAAGCTCCACCCTCCTCCTAATAGCCCTCAAAACATCAATGGTGGCCTCCAGTATCTTCCTCCTCAGCTCATCAACCTCGTCCATCATGCTCACCTTTCTCCAACTACTGGGGGTATTAGCCCCAGCGTAACAGCGTGGTCAGCAAGGACGAGCGCCACAATGGCTTCGACAACGGGAACAGCCCTAGGAACCACGCACGGATCATGTCTACCCCAAACCTCTATGATTGTTTCCTCCCTTCTCAGGAGATCCACAGTTTTTTGGGGTTTTGATATGGATGGAGTTGGCTTAAAGGTTACCTTGCAAACAATAGGCATCCCGCTACTTATACCTCCAAGAATTCCCCCAGCGTTATTTGTCTCCGTAACTATCCTTCCATCCATTATCGTGAAGGGATCATTGTGTTCTGAACCGGTCATCTCGGCCGCCCTAACCCCTGAGCCAAACTCCACAGCCTTAACAGCTGGTATAGCGAAGAGCGCCTTGCTGATGTCCCCCTCAAGGGTGTCAAATACAGGGTTGCCGACGCCGGGCGGGAGCCCGGTCACCCTGCACTCCACAACCCCTCCTACACTGTCCCCCATCCTCCTCGCCTCCTCTATAATCTTTACCATCCTAGCAGCAGCTTCAGGGTCAGGGCACCTAACCTGGTTATCATATCTCCTCTTTACTCCCTCATCGCTAACCATTCCAGCCTCAACCTTCCCTATCTTAACAGTATATGCCTCCACGCTAATTCCTAGGACCTCCCTCAAAAGCTTCTTAGCAACGGCTCCACCCATGACGAAAGATGCTGTAACCCTGCCGGACAGCCTCCCTCCTCCGCGGAAGTCGTTGAACCCTCCATACCTGACCCTCGCCGTGTAATCGGCGTGCCCGGGGCGAGGCTTATCCCTAAACTCGTAGTACCTGCTGGAGTCAACGTCAACGTTCCACACCACCATACATATCGGCGCCCCAGTAGTGTACCCCTCGAAAACGCCCGACAATATCTCCACTCTGTCCTCCTCACCCCTGCTCGTTGTCACCGTGCTTTGACCCGGCCTTCTCCTGTCAAGCTCCTCCTGTACATCCCTTTCGCTGAGAGGTAACCCCGCGGGGCACCCATCAACAACCGCCCCCACACACCTCCCGTGGCTCTCGCCGAAGGAAACCAGCACAAAGTTCTTCCCGAGCACGTTCCCTCCCATCTAAACCCTCCTAAAGCTTGCTCCAAGCTTAGCTAAGTCTTCAAGGAAGCTGGGGTAGGAGACGCCCACGGACTCATCACCGGAAATTATGGTTTCCCCCTCCGCAGCCAGACCTGCAACAGTGAGCGCCATGAAGACGCGGTGATCTCCATGAGCGTCAACAACCCCTCCCATCACTCTTCCTCCCCTCACAATCAGTCCATCTTCTCTCTCCTCAACGTCCACTCCCATCTTCGACAACTCCTCCGCCATCACCGATATCCTGTCACTCTCCTTAAACCTCACATGCTCCGCGTTGAATATTCTCGTCTCCCCCTCCGCAAAGGCGCCCAGAACAGAGACCACGGGCAACAGGTCG
>JAHAWR010000123.1 GCA_018383835.1 Candidatus Jordarchaeia archaeon
CATCTTGGATAGAAAGATCTCCACCGCAACTCAACAAAAACCAGACACGCCGTCAGCGCCAGAAACGCCTCGGCCGAAAAGCCACCCCAAGAACCCTTCCCTTCCCGAAAACTTTATTAGCCTCCTCAGTTAATGATTACTAAATTTTAGTGGTAGATGGGCTAATGAGTTTATCTAAGTTTTCGATGGTGTTTCTCGTCGTCGCCCTAGTTTCATCCATTGCATTCCTGCAAGTGTCTCCTATTCCAACAGTGCTGGCATTAACGGGAGAGCCCCCGTCCTACACCCCCGGAGACACCTGGACATACAATATAACCATCACAAACAGGACAAGTGGCATAAGCGAAAGCACCACGCTAACCCTCTCCGTCAGCGAAGGAAACATAAAGGACTTCAATGGAACCATGCAAACCTGCTACACACTTAAGTACAAGCCAGCCCTAGACATCTACTCCTTCATCATCTTCTACATATACTCCTTAGAATGGGGCATCTTCAATGGTAGCGTGACTGAATTCCTCAAAATACTTGAAAATGAAAGCTTCTCGGAGTTTTACATCACGAAATCCGGCTACAAGCTAATCGGCGTACATATTTACGCCTACTACTTCAACGACTCATACGGAATAAACTTCGACGCCACCATGAAGCTAAACGAGTCCTACCCCTACCCCCTCAAATTCCCATTAGAAGAAGGAGCAAAGTTCGGCTACTACAAGGAAGAACTAAACTGTAGCCTCGACGGCCACATCAAATACTACAACGCAACAACAAATAGCTGGGATGAAATTCCACACGGAGAATACGTTCCTCTGGGTGGGGAAGCTGCCTTCTTTTTGTTTCCCTACGTCAATGTTACCGGAACGGAGAACCTGACCGTCCCAGCCGGAACCCTTGAATGCTGGAAAATGGAAAGTTATCTGGACTTAGACTTGGTAATCTGGTACTCGCCTGAGGCTAAGGGCATTGCCCAACTCAACATGTCATTTGGAGACATAAAGGTATCTATGATTTTGCAGAGTTACTCCCATGCTCCAACTCTGGAGGCGCTCTCACTCTATCTCTTGCTCTATGTTGTCCAGCAGTCTTCCCAGCAGTCCACGCTTTTCGTTGCAGGGGTGGCGGCAGTAGTGGTGGTAGCCACACTGGGAGTCCTGGCTTGGAGGAGGCTTAAATAGCCTCCTTCTCTCCCCTCTTTTTCCGTGTTATTTGCTGTTTTCAGGCTTTCTCAGGCTTTATTTGCCGTCTATTTCTCTCAGCTTTTATTATTCTTCTGGATAAAATTAGTAAAGTTTATTAATTCTTGTTTTTTGATTATTAATAGGGGGGTGGTTTGCTTGGCTCATATCCACCTGCCTGACGGAGTCATGCCGTTGTGGTGGTGTGCTGTCTGGTTTGTGGCGGCAGCCCTGCTGGTCGGAGTGGTGGTCGCTGTTGCCGGTAGGCGGTTGGAGCTGAGGGAGAGGGTGATGGCCGCCTTCTTCACTGTGGTCTTTTCCGTGGCGATGCTGATTCCTGTTCCGTCTCCTTTTGGTGGGACACACATGAACATGACCCCCCTCGCCGGAGTAGTGGCTGGGCCAGCTGCCTCGGCGTTGGCGGTTTTCGTCGTCAGCCTCGTTATGGCGTTGCTGGGGCATGGTGGGGTCACCGTCTTGGGGGCTAACGTGCTGATCCTTTACTTTGAATGTGTCGCCGCCTACCTCTCCTACAGGGCTCTGAGGCGGCGCTTCAGCGTGTATGCTTCAGCCTCCGCAGCGGCCTTTGCTTCCCTTTTCCTCAGCACGTTCTTGGCGAGTGGCATGCTGGCTGTGTCTGTGGCTGGGTCTCCCTCATATCACCTTGGCGAGTTCGTTGCTGAGAGCATCTTGGTTCACGGGTTACTCCCTGAGCAGCTGGTTGAGCAGCTGGCTTGGAACCCCCTCGTGCACGAGCTTATACACGGGTACCTTTCAGGGAACATATGGCTTCACGATGCTGTGCAGAGGCTGTCGTCGAACCCGCTGCTCCCCTGTTTTTGGCTCCTAACGCCACCTCACCCTGAGGAGCTCATGTATGCTGCCTGGAGAGTTGCTGAGCTGTCGTCTCCTCTACGCTTTTTCGCCGTCTTCACGGCTACCACTCTGCCGGTGAACCTGCTTGTAGCGGTCGTTGAGGCTGCCGTGACTGGTGTGGTCGTCCAGAGCACTGTTAGGTCGAGGCCCGACGTTGTGGTGGCTGAGCAAGGTGCGCGGAGGGTTGAGCCTGTCGCTCATTGAGAGGCTCCTGCCAAGCACGCCGATGGTTGAGTACTTCTCCACACGAAAATCGTTCTACCACAGGCTTCACACCGCCTCGAAGCTCGCCTTCTCCCTCTCCATGATCCTAGTCACCGTCTACCTTAGTAGCGTCTTGCTTGTCGCCCTGATGCCCCTGACCGTGTTGCTGGTCATGGTCGTCGCCCGCCTCCCTCTGAGGAGCGTTGCATCCTGGTCCATTACGCCGGCTCTCTTCGCTGCGACCCTTTGCATCCTTCTCCCACTCGTAGGCTACCTGCTGCTTGACGCTGTGATGATCTTCGTCAAAGCAGTCACGGCTGCATGGTTCATGTTCCTTCTAGCCCTAACCACGCCGATGACCCACCTTGCCAGGATAGCCTCGAAGGTGCTTCCATCGTGGCTCGCAGACACGCTCATACTGGCCTCAAGATACTTTTTCCTGTTTTTCGACGAGGCTCAGAGGATGGTCAGGGCGATGAACGCCAGAGGGAGTCCCCCGCTGAGAAGGAGGCTAACGCTTGTCGCAAACGTCATGGCCAGCCTTTTTGTGAAGAGCTACGAGCGGGCGGAGAGAGTGTATGTTGCAATGTCCTCTAGGGGGTACAGGGGGAGGATGCCTCTCGCATCCCCGGAGCAATTCAGCCTCCGAGACGCTATCTTCATCACAGCAACTCTTGCTCTCTCTTTCACGCTAGTATATGCGGAGGTGTTCCTTGTTTGAAGGCGGTCGAAGTTGACTGTGTTGAGCACGTTTACCCCGATGGAACTAGGGCTCTGTGCGGTGCTCGCCTCGAGGTTGAGGAAGGCGAGTCCGTAGCGATCCTCGGCCCAAACGGCTCGGGTAAGACAACCCTAATCCTCCACCTTAACGGGACGCTTCTCCCCAGCGAGGGGGCGGTCAGGATCTTTGGGAAACCTGTCTCCAAAAAGAACCTCGACTGGGTTAGGAGGACGGTGGGCGTCGTGTTCCAGAACCCGGACGAGCAACTATTCATGCCAACCGTCTTCGAGGACGTCGCCTTCGGCCCCCTGAACATCATGCCCCGTGATAAAGCCCTGAGGGAAGCCGAGTCCATAATGGAAGAGCTCGGCATCACGGAGCTGAGGGACAGGATACCTCACTTCCTGAGCGGGGGCCAGAAGAGGCTCGCCGCAATAGCTGGGGTCGTAGCCATGAAGCCAAGGATCCTCGTCCTCGACGAGCCAACTATAGGCTTGGACTCCAAGGCACGTGACAGGATAATCCAAACGCTATCCCGGCTTAAGGAGCACTATGGGCTAACGCTAATATTTTCCACGTTCGACGTCGAAATAGTTCCTCTTCTCGCCGACAAGGTTGTCGTGCTCAAGGACGGATGCGTCATCTATCAGGGGGGTGTGAGAGGCGCGTTGACTGACACAAGCCTCCTCAGGGAGGCGTGCCTCGACCAGCCACCCTACGTGAGGCTAGCTGAGGAGTTGGGCCTAAAGGAGAAGCCCCTAACACTGAAGGAGGCCTCATCCCTCTTCTCAAGGCTCATCCAGACGATCAGACGCTGACAGTCCCCTTAAGGATCTGCTTTCTAAACTGCACCCGTTAGTTCCCTTGACAACACTTTAAAAAAACAGAAAACGCATTTAACATTTATGTTGATGATTCACTCGACTTTTTTATTCAGAACTTTAAAATGTCAAGTCGAGTTAAAGTCATGATTACGCTTCTTGAATAGTCAATTTCATATTTCTCTAGAAAGTATTTCTTACTCTTGCCGAGGGCGGAGAAAGGGGATGGTTGGAGTTGATGTTTAAGAAGGTTCTTCTCAGGCACGGCTTCCGGAGGAACAGGAGAAGTGACGAGCTCCAATATATAACACACTGGGACAACATAGGGGGAATCTATGTCACAATCAAGCCTAAAATGGTCATAGTGGAGATCAAGGACA
>JAHAWR010000017.1:0-15368 GCA_018383835.1 Candidatus Jordarchaeia archaeon
GATTCAACAATAAAACTTCTCTTTTTTATTCGATTGTTGCTTGCACCTGCTTCTTCCCTCAACTGGTGCCATATTTCTACAACCTGCGCCGCTCCGCTCGCTCCGACTGGGTGTCCCTTCGCCTTCAGCCCGCCTGAAGTGTTTATCGGTTTCTCCCCGTCTCTCCTCGTCAACCCTTCCTCGACAGCTTTTCCTCCCTCACCGGGTTTAAAGAATCCCAAATCTTCTGTTGCAACTATCTCCGCTATGGTGAAGCAGTCATGCACCTCGGCTATTTGGATGTCTTTCGGCTTCAGGCCAGCCATACGATATGCTTCACTAGCAGCGATCCTTGTCGCTCTGAGTGAAGTGAACTCATCTCTGTCATGGAGGGCAAGCGAGTCACTGCCTTGCCCCGTCCCAATTACATGTATCGGGGTGTCTGTGAACTTTCTCGCCACCTCATCGGCTACTAGGATCACGGCTGACGCCCCATCGGTAATTGGACTACAATCGAAGAGTCTGAGCGGCCATGCCACAACGGGGTTTGCTACAGGGTCACTTAGAAATTCCATTTCGTCCCTCCAGCTTGGAACGGGAAGCCCCTTAGCTTTTGCCCTCTCAATTCTTGCCTTCATTATGTCCCTTATCGTGGATCGGAACTGTGCCTTCGGATTTAAGGCTCCGTTCTCGTGGTTTTTAATCCCAACCATCCTCAACTGCTTAATAGTCGTCCCGTACTTCCTCATGTGAGCGTTCGCTATCTCCGCATACAACCCTGGAAAGGTTGCACCTGCAGGAAACTCGTACATCACATCTGCAGCTGACGCCAGCACATCAGTCACTCTTGACGTCTCGAAGTTAGTCATCTTCTCAACCCCCCCGACACACACGACATCATGCACCCCTGAAGCCACCGCCAGTACGCCCAGCCTAAAAGCCACACCACTACTCGCACAAGCGTCCTCTATCCTCATCGCAGGGGCAGGCGTTATCCCAACCATGTCAGCCATGAGAGGGCCAATGTGCACTTGCCCCTCGAAAATGTCATTAGAAAAGTTTCCTAAGAAGAGCGCCTCAATTTCCTTCACTTCTATTCCGTTATCCACACTGTTAACCGCCTCAATAAAAGCCTCCACGAAAAGCTCCCTAGTCGTCTTATCCGGGAAGGCCCCAAACTCGCTCATGCCGGCCCCTATCACCGCCACGCCTCTCGCCAATTTCCCCATCAAAACCACCTCCGGAATAGCAGAGCGATACCTCTAGCCTTCCACCCACTTTTACGTGTCCAACCAATAAAGTTGGGTGGCTGAAATACTAATCAGATTCATCCCTTAGAGGAGGAGACTCGACGTTTAAAGAAGATGGGCCTCCCATATAAAAACTCATTCATCCTCAATCGGCCACCAGCCATTAACGTTTCTTATAATCCTCATCACGTGGGCAAGGAAAAGCTTTATATTGGCTCTATAAGACTGGTATCTCCTGCTGGGCGCCATGACGTGAAAGTCAAGCCCACATGCGATTCGGCGAGTACTACTGTGCGGGAGCCAGTGGGAAAGCCGAATGTTGGTGCTACGGCGCCGACCATAGCATGTGGGGTCTACCCGTTCCCATTCCGAACACGGATTCATGGCGTCCAGCAACAATCGTCTTGCTTTTGAGAGAATTCAATATATAGTGGTAACTTTAATATTCTCAAATAAACACTTTTAGAATTTGCGCATCCTTGTGAAGAAAGGGGTTGTCTTCATGGTTAAACCCAGACTTTATGTTGACGAGAGTAGTCCGCCGATATCCGATAACCTTTACGAGAAAATAACCGCTCACAGGAAGCTTTACAGGAAGCTCGTCTTCTCCGGGAAGGCCGTCAAGCGCCTCAGGGGGATTTTATCTCCCAGCGACTTAATGAAGATGCTCAGGGGAGAAGGAGGAAAGCTTAAGCGCTTCGACATAATGCTTGAAACGTACAGTGATAGTGAAACCGGAAGTAAAGTTAAATCTTTCTTTGATGAAATATGCGAGAAGCATCAACCTCAAAAGGTGGCGATTCAGCTTCCATCGGAGAATGAGGAAGCTGACTCGCTGAAACTCGGCTTAAGCTGGGAGAACGTCTCGTTTAACGCGTGGGAGATCATAGAGCGGCTATATAGTTTAGTGGAGGAGACTTTCTACGCTAACTTCGAATTCGAGGACGACGAGAAAGTGGTGTTAGCCGTCAGCCTTCCTGTTCCTTTCGAAGAAGAGAAAAAGCAATTCTACCTTGTGGAGCTCGTCACTCCATTCAAGGCGAGGTACCCTAACGGGGAAGAAAGAACCCTGACAAAAATTTCATCACTCGTTGAGGAGGTCATCAGTAACCCGAACGTGATCCCGAACTTCTTTGTAATTGGCCGAGGCGGCATGTGGAAGCCTATGATAACTGTCGGATGGTCTTTTGATGATGGGCGACTGCTTGTGCGGATCCCCGAGTGGGAGGGCAAGGGTGGCATAGAGTTCATCTTAGACCCCCTCAGCGGCGAAGTCCAACTAATCAAGGGGGAGCTAAAAGTTAAGAAGGGAGGTAAAGTTGGAGACATAACGCTCGACATGGTGCACTTTGTGGAGCTAGGGGGTGACGAGCTCTCAAGCTAACTTTCGTTGAACCATGGTGTGTCAGCGTTCTCGTCGACGTCTACGCTCACCCACTCGGCTCCTTTTCTAGGATCCAACTCGTGTAGGACTCTTGTGAAGCTTACAGACTTGCATGTAAAGCAGTAAGCCTCAACGATAAATCCTTCCAAAATGTAGAACCAAGCTCTTCCCCCGTCAAATATACGTCCTTCAGATATTTCGTATTCTATGATTTCTCCATTTTCACCGATATGGTTCTCGATGACCGCTTTAACGACGCCGCGTGCTTCGAGATAAATTCTCCTTGCATCCCCCCTATTTTTAGGGAAGATATTTGTAGAAAACGTCATGTATCCCTCTCTGGAAGCGCGATTAAACTTGGCCGTTTCATAAAGGGCGTTTTCTTTTCCAAACTTCTCCTTCAAAGTTAAGAGCATTCTCTCGCTCAGTGAAACGTGCACATAATCCTTAGGGGAAAAGTCTGCCACCCCCCTTCTCTTAGGAAGCAACCGTAAGATTAAATTTGCTCTTCAAGATTACTTGTTGGCAACAGAGTTAAAGGCTTTAACGGTTAACGCGCGAGCAAAGCTGAAAAACCGGTGATGAGCTTGTCCCTCAGGCTAGAGGGTATAGCGCGCCTCTACAATAACCTCTTCACTCTCCCCTCCTCCCCCCTAGTCTTCACGCTAACCATCTTGGCACATGCAGCCATCGGCTCACTCCTCTTCTCTCTTCAATACCCCCTATGCGGGCTAACAGGGGCAATGGATGGTGTCCTCTGGGGGCTTGCCTCGTTGCTTCCTGCATCCCTCACATCAATTCCTTTCTCAGCCATTGCTGCTAATGGAAAAGTGAGCGTTTGGAGCCTGAGGCGCCTCACGGGCCTCTCTTTTTTCTCTCTAGTATTCTGGGGCCTCCCAGCTCTACTTGGCGTAGCTTTACACACTTATTTACCAGACGCGCCCATCCTAGGATTAGTGTTAGGTTTGGGGTTAATGTCATTTCTCAGGATGCTTGTTTTCAGGGGGGTGTCGTACCTCAGCTTTGTGAGATCTTTCGTCTCCTCCTCGACTCAGCCCCTCTTAATGGTGGCCGCACTTATTCTCTCAAACTTCATTCATCTCTCCCCCACGCTCCTCGTGGTTTTCGTCGCCGCGTGGGTGCTGCTTGCGGCTGTAGGCTACCTTTACCTTCACATCATAGACAAAACCGTTGAAAGAGAACTGGGCGTTGGGGGGCTACGCCTACTTTACGGCTTCATGGCGGAGTGGCTTTCAGAGGAGTCCCAGCCTCTAGAGGAAGTTCTCGCCGAATTAGGCTCGGTGGAGGAACATAAAGTGCTGGTGTTAAGCTTTGTCGGTCAGGGAAAGCCCGCCGCGTCAATAATCGTCCCAATGGTTCACCCTGGTCCATTCAGAAAGGTTGGAGGAGCTACTCTCCCTCACATAGTCGCCAGCATCTTCGAGGATCAGGTTGGTGGATTAGTGGGAGTTGCTCACGGTGCATCCACGCACGCCCAAAATCCTGTGTCCAGATCCGAGTCGGTCAGGTTGGCAAACGAGGTTGTTGAGGCTGTCCGCTCCAGTAGCCTTAAGCCGGGTAGACCCGTAAGCACACTAATTCACGTTGAGCGCCGCTCTGTCAGAGTTGGTTGCCAGCTCTTCGGTGACCTAGCTCTGTTCACTTTAAGTCTTACGCCATGCGGCTACGACGACGTGCATCCTAGCGTGCTGACAAAGCTTTCAAAAAGCTTGGAAGACGAGTGGGGGGGAAAAGTCTTCCTGATAGACGCTCACAGTGCAAGTGAAGGTGGCCTCGAGCTGGATCCTTTAACCCCTGATGCAGAGTTGGTTGAGGAGTTGATTGCCGCGGCAAGCGAGGCACTTAAAAAGGCTAAGACGCTTGCGGTCAGCCGTAGCGTTAAGGCTGGAGGGGGACGTGCGAGCGTCAAGGGTGCCGGGTTGAAGGAGGGAATAGGAAGCGGCGGCGTCTTCTCTCTCTTAGTGGAGGTCGAGGGACACGTTGCATGCTACATTATAGTGGATGGAAACAACATGGTGCCTGGGCTTAGGGAAGCAATAAAGCGAAAAGTAGAAGAGCTTGGAGTGCAAGCTGTAGAGGTGCTGACGAGTGACAGCCACGAAACAAACGCCATCTCTCTTGGTGAAAGAGGCTCAAACCCTGTGGGTCTTTCCATTGACTGGGATGCAGTAATCGAGGCAGTGCTGGAATCGGTCGCGGACGCGAAGGAGAACTTGACGGAAACTGAGCCAATGTACTCCATCAGAGAAGTTAGGTTGAAGGTCATAGGAGAAAGCTCGATGGCGAAGCTTTCATCCTCAATGCATAGGGCAGTCTCTCTAGCAAAAAAAGCCGCGATAATCCCCCTACTATCTCTCCTAGCCCTTACACTCTTCTTCCTGTAAATGCTTCCTAAATCAACTTCTCTTTGACCTAATTCCAGCATTGTTTTATCTCTAGTAAACTTTTTTAGTTAGTGTTGCTAGACTCCTAGCAACCCTTAGAGAATCGGAAAGGAGGAGGCAATCATTTGAGGGAAATGGTGGAGGTACGGTTTCACGGCAGAGGCGGGCAAGGCGTCGTCACAGCTAGTCGCCTGCTCGCTGAGGCAGCACTCCTCGAGGGTAAAAGGGTGCAGGGCTTCCCCGCCTTTGGTGCTGAGAGGGAAGGGGCACCTATAAGAGCCTTCACGAGGATAAGCAGCAACCCCATCCGTGTAAGGTCGCAGATATACACCCCAGACGTAGTCGTCGTGCTTGACCCCACGGTGATCAGAGCTGAAAAAGTGACAGAGGGGCTAAAAGACGACGGCTGGCTCATAGCCAACACAACAAAAGAGCCAGAGGAACTTAAGGCGGGACTGGCAACCAAGGCGAAAGTCGTAACGGTTGACGCGACACGCATAGCCCTAGAGCTTCTGGGCGCCCCAAGAGTTAACACGCCAATACTTGGCACCCTAGTGAAGGCCACTCAGCTGGTCAAACTCGACTCGGTGATCAAAGTCGTGAAATCCACTTTCAGCGGAAGGTTGGCTGAGGTCAACATTAAGGCTGTTGAGCGAGCCTACCATGAAGCAAAAATTTGAGGAGGTGGGGTGTTGAAGACGTGGGATGAAGTGCCATTCGCCGGCTACATACTTGAGCCGGGCAACGCTGAAAGCTATAAGACTGGCGATTGGAGGTCGAGGCAGAAACCCGTTCTCAGCCAGGAGAAATGCACCTTCTGCCTCCTATGCTGGATTTACTGCCCAGACGGCGCCATAGTCAGAAAGGAGGACGCTGTGGAAATTGACTATTACCACTGCAAGGGATGCGGAATATGTTCCTATGAGTGCCCTTCTGGTGCCATAAGAATGAAAAGTGAATTAGAAGAGACTTAAGGAGGTTTAAAAAATGGTGGCGGGAATGGTTTTAGCCCTTAACGGTGACGAGGCTGCTGCTTACGCTGTCAAGCAGTGCAAGCCGGATGTTATAGCCGCATACCCCATAACCCCACAAACTATAATCGTTGAGCGGTTAAGCGAATTTGTCGCGGATGGTGAGCTGGACGCCGAGTTTATTTCAGCTGAATCTGAGCATTCTGCGCTGAGCGCTTGCATAGGCGCCTCAGCTATGGGTGCCAGAACTTACACAGCCACGGCATCGCAAGGCTTGGCCCTTATGTACGAGATGCTATTCGTCGCCTCCTCGTTTAGGTTGCCTATAGTGATGAGCGTCGCCAACAGGGCTCTGAACTCGCCTCTCAACATCTGGAACGACATGAGTGACACTATGGGGGCGAGGGACTGCGGCTGGATCCAAATATACAACGAGAATGCTCAGGAGGTCTACGACTTCACTATTCAAGCATTCAGGATAGCGGAGGATCACGGTGTTCTCCTTCCGGTTATGGTATGCCATGATGGCTTCATCGTAAGCCACTCCACAGAAGGCGTCGAAACGCTGAGCGACAGCGAGGTGGACTCCTTTCTGCCTCCGAGGGATCCCGTTTACCCACTGGACGTCGAGAGGCCGGTGACCATAGGCTGCGTCGGGGTCCCAGAATACTACCCGGAAATAAAATACCAGCAAGAAGTAGCCACTAAGAAATCCATCAGTAAGATAAAGGAGATAATGAACGAGTTCAACGAGGACTTTGGAAGAAACTATGGAATAATTGAGGAGTACCGTATGGAGGACGCCGAAGTAGCTATCCTGACAATAGGGAGCGCCAGCGGGACGGCCAAAGATGCCGTAGACGAAATGAGAACTGAAGGTAAACCTGTAGGATTACTGAAGTTAAGACTCTTCCGCCCTCTCCCAGTTAAAGACCTCAGAAAGGCTCTGAGTGACGTAAAGGTGGTTGGGGTAGTCGACAGGCACATAAGCTTCGGAGCCCTAGGTGGCGCATTGAACATGGAGGTCAGAGCTGCCCTCTACGAGATGAAAGATAGACCACACGTCATGGGGTTCCCCACAGGACTCGGTGGACGAGACATACGAGTAGAACACTTCATCAAAATCGCAGACGAGCTCCTAAAGATAGCTGAGCGGGACATGCTTGAAGAAGACTACAGGGTGGTCGGCTGCCGGGGGCCGGGATGTATAGGCCCATGAGGTGGTAATTATGGCTCTAAAGTCCTTACCTTTACACGAGTACCTCTCACCTGGACACAGGCTTTGTGCAGGATGCGGCGAGGGAGTAACAATAAGGCAAATACTGAAAGCCTTCGACGAGCCACCAATAATTTGCAACGCTACCTCCTGTCTCGAGGTTTCAACGACTCCCTTCCCCTACACTGCTTGGAGAACACCGTGGATCCATCCAGCCTTCGAGTGCACGGGTGCCGTGGCGGCAGGAATAGAAGCAGCCCAAAAAGCCCTAATACGCAAGGGTAGGAAAAAGAAGTGGAACGTAGTACTAGGCCTAGCGGGCGACGGGGGAACCTACGACATAGGTCTACAAGCGCTCTCCGGAGCCCTAGAAAGAGGCCACAAGTTCATCTACGTCTGCTACACTAATGACGCCTATATGAACACGGGCATACAGCGCTCAGGCGCAACGCCAAAAGCAGCGTGGACCACCACAAGCCCAGCAGGGAGAGTGATCCCGGGAAAAACTGAATGGCAAAAGGACCTCATGAAAATAGTCGTGGCGCACGACATACCCTACGCTGCAACCGTAAGCGCTTCATACCCCATGGATCTCCAAAGGAAAATGAGGAAAACCATACAAGCAGATGGCCCAGCCTTCATCCTAGCCCTGTCACCATGTCCCAGAGGATGGAGGACGCCACCCCACCTAACAATAGAACTGGGGCGACTGGCAGTCCAAACCTGTATGTTCCCCCTCTACGAGGTAGAAAACGGGCAGTACAGAGTCACGATGAAGCCAAAGCGGAAACTCCCAGTAGAGTACTACCTCCGACCACAAGGGCGCTTCAGACACCTCTTCACACCAAAAACCAGACAAGACATAATCAGTGAGATACAAGCACACGTCGACAAAAAATGGGAGGAATTACAAAGACTAGAACAATTAACGTAACAATAAAAACCTGAACTTCCCCTTTTTGCTGTAGCATCACGTAGTTAAGCTGCTTCTTGCTGAACGCTCTGACGGGGTTTTACCGCCCACACAGTTATGCTGGCAACAGACTCCCTAGCTTCCCTTATTAAGTCGAGGTCTCTAATCACGTTTTCAACAGGGAACAATGCCTCCATGATTACTCTAACATCCTGAAATCCAGCTTTCTTTATGGTCTCCAAGTACTCCTGTTTTTCCAGTGCACCGGCGATGCATCCAATGTATGCATCGACTCGGCGTTTCACGTTCTCTGGAAGCTCTTTCAAAAGGACGGTGTCCGAAATGACCAGCCGCCCGCCCGGCTTCAAAACCCTGAAAGCCTCTCTAAACACCCTCTCTTTATAAGGGGAAAGATTGATCACACAGTTCGAAATGATCACATCGACGGAGCAGTCTTCGACGGGGAGACTCTCTATTTCGCCAAGCCTAAACTCCACGTTTCCGAAGCCACCCCTCCTAGCGTTCTCCCTTGCCTTCTCGAGCATTTCAGGCGCCATATCCACACCTATAACACGCCCACTCGCCCCAACTCTCTTAGCGGCAACGAAACAGTCAATCCCTGCACCGCAGCCAAGGTCAAGAACCGTTTCTCCTTCCCTTAAAAGAGCGAAGACAACCGGGTTACCGCAGCCAAGTCCAAGAATAGCGTCCATAGAGATTCCTCTGAGCTCTTCCTCACTGTACCCTATCTTCCTCATGGCTTCCCACACGTCGCTACCAAAACATGGCTGAAAATCGCCGCAACACGACCCGCCTGTCTTGGCAATCATACCATACTTTTCCCTAACAATCTTCTTCACGTCTTCATCCACCAACAGGTTTCCCCCCTAAGACGACCACCTGACTACACCACGACAAGTCTTCACAGCACACCAAAAGTACCGCTACAAAGTGGCTTTTATTTTTGCTAAAAAATTCATTCTTCTACAAAATTATAGTGCCTACACCGCACCACAAATCCCAAGAAGAACTCCCGCACTTCGACTTCGAATCAAAAGAGTCTTTAAAGAGCCACGCAATGGTAGTCGATGATGTAACCCGGGTGAGCTGCCGCGAAGTCAACCTGATAAGGCACAGGTCGCTGAGAATGCTCAACTCGGTCAAGAGAAGCCTGTTCGAGGGAGATTACGGCATTGCAGCATGGCTGAGCAACCCCCTCCAGCTACACCTAATTAATACTTGAATTAATCGGAGAAATGCCATCACACATAGCGTCAGAAGCCTCTTTAAGATTCTCGAGGGGGATTTTTAGCTGAGCAAAGTGGCATGATTGACTTTGTGAGCAATAATAGAGGAATCATCAGACTTGAAGACGCTACCTAAACTCCCGGTATTTTCCGAAAGAATATGAGAAAGAAAGCTAAGGAGATCGTAGCCTTCGCGGGGAAGGCTGCAAAATTCGTTGAACATCTTAAAAGCAGGGTCAAGCACTCAATAAACTTGCACAGGAGTAGGCGCCCTTGGACGGGGAAAATATTCGACGTCGCAGAGAAAATCCTAGATTCATGCGAAGTCTACGTGTTCGGAAGCGTTGCCAAAGGCAGGCCACTAGTGCAAGCGACGTAGACATACAATAGTCAGCGACCAAACATCCGAAAAAGACAGAGGTAACCTTAAAGCAGATAGAAGAAGGCTGGCTTCCCTCTCTGCCATCCCTTACAAATACGCCTGGTAACCACCAAAGAATCTAAACAAAACCCCAACACTCCACCACCAAAAGAGGGAATACCACTCGAAAAACAACCCGCCGAAAAACCACTAGTACAATGAAACCCAAAAATAAGCAACCAAACATCTTCGCAAACAAGTGGTAGCGGGGGGTGGATTTGAACCACCGGTCGAGGCGCCTACACGCAATCTCGGGGTTATGAGCCCCGCGGGATCTCCTGACTACCCCACCCCGCTACGCTCCACAAAATCGATAAAACGCGCAACCTTAAAAACCTTACCTGAAACGCCGAAGCAAAATTATTTCGCGATAATGTTTTGAGCGCTTTTTCCGAGGAGGCATTAGTGCCTAGTGGATCCGCACCGGACTAACAATCGTTTATGTGAATTTAGCAATAACTGGATTGCAGGGCATTCAGAGTGGTGTATTTTCCCGAAGTTTCTTCTTCCTCTGCTTGCTTTGTGGCTGGAGGTGGACGTTGCTCATTTTGCTCTTTTGCTCTTTTGGTAGATGCGAAATGTTTTTTTGTTTTAATTGTGGCTTGTGGCTTGTTGGGAGGGCTTTTGATGGTTCACTGGTGGGCTAGGGCTCCGCTTCTCTATGCCTCTATTTGGCGGTGTAGGGGCTTCGCTCCTCCAGAGGAGGTTGACTTCAAGCCTACCCTTCGCTGCAACTTGAAGTGTAAGATGTGCTTTCAGAGGAAGCTGACTGAGGAGGATCGTAAGCGTGCGTTAAGGGAGGAGCTCCCCACCAATCGCTACTTGGAGTTATTAGAGGAGCTCTCGTCCTTTGGTGTAAAGCGCATCCACATAGTTGGTGGAGGGGAGCCCCTCATGAGAAATGACATCCTCGAGATCATGGAAGCGGTAAAAAGGTTAGGATTGGAGGGTGTGCTGACTACGAACGGAACCCTCCTTGACGAATCCGTCGCCCACTCACTGGTCGACATGGGTTGGGACGTTGCGATGTTCTCCGTCGATGCACCGACTCCTGAGGCTTACGGGGAGATTAGAGGCTCCTCTCGCATGTTCGAGCGCGTGCTCGCGGCTATGAGTGGGCTGACGAGGGTTAAGAGGATGAAGGGGGCTGTGAAACCTCTCCTCCACATTCACTGCGTGGTTACCAACTTGAACTATGATCTGCTCGAGGACATGGTCGACTTCGCCCACAACGCTGGAGCGCAGATCCTAACTTTCGACAAGTATTACCCCGAGGATCCGTCCTTAGTGTTGGGGGAACACGAGATCCTGGTAATGTTGGAACACTTGAAGAGGGCTGCGGCTAAGGCTAAGAGGTACGGCTTGCTAGTTAACGTGAACGAGTTCCTCTCACTCTACAGGCGCCCCCCAATGGGGGTAACTTGCTACAGGCCGTGGCTCTCAGCGGACATTAACCATAACGGGGACGTTGTTCCCTGCTGCTACAGCGAGGAGGTTATGGGGAACGTTAGGGCTAGAAGCTTCCGCGAGGTCTGGAACGGCGAAAAATACAACCAGCTAAGAAAAATGTTCAGGGAGAGGAGGTTCCCCGACTTCTGCAAGGACTGCTTCTTCTATCCGGGTCTGCTAAACGACATCCCCCTCGGAAGGCAGCTCCACGCTTTAAGGCTCATCTGAAAAAGGCGTCCAGCCTAACCTTTCTTGTAGGAACCTCAAAGACCGTTATCCTCTTCGTGGCCGGCAACGCTACGTTGAATACGGGGGCTCCCTTAAACTCGCAGAAGGTTTTTCCCTTATGGGCGTGACCGTGGACGGCGAAGTCAACTTTTTCCAGCACCGGCTCGTACTTTCTGGACGCCATCTCCGGCCAAGCTGAGGGCTCTTCACCTTCAAGATTGCAGTATGTAGGCGCGTAGTGTGTTAGCAACCCCCTATACGTCGTATTGAGCCTCAAAACAGCCTCCATCACTTTCTCTGCCCTCTCAGCATATACTTTCCTAATGCCGGGCATATTCTTAGACTGCCACCAAGTTGGCCTGTCAAGTGAGCCCTTAGAACCCACAATCCCCAAGCTTACACCTTTCACATTCAAAACGAACGCCTCCTCCTCAAGGAAGATCACCCTCCCGCTGCAAATCCCTTTAAGCTCCTCGTAAAGCTCCTCATACTCCTCGTTTCCGAAGCACGCAATGACTGGCACGTCAGCATGCTCCTCCAGCGCGTCCAAGATCCGGGGGTACTCGTCTACTTTCCCCTTGTGTATCACGTCTCCCGCAAGCATGAACACGTCCGCCTCCAGCACGTCCTTCACAACCTCGAGGAAAAGGTCAAAGTAACGGGGGGAGTGTATGTCTCCAACTGCTGCCACCTTAACTTTAACGTTATCATTCACGTTAAAGCACCCCCAGCCTTCCATCTAATTTTTAACTCCCCCCTCCTCCTTAAAGGTTCTTGGTGGCTGGCTTGAAGCCTAGGGAGCGTTTCCTCACTGCGCTGGAGCACGGAGTGCCGGACATCATTCCCCTCTACGACATGGGTATCGATGAAGAGTTGGTGGTCAAGATTATGGGAAGTAGGTACTACAGCTTGGAGCTGAGTGTCGAGTGCCATAAGTGGCTAGGGCTGGACGCTGTGACTGCGTGGCCGGAGACGTTTCCAGTGTCCTACTTCGAGGACGAGAAGGGACGGAGAGGGTACATAGACGAGTGGGGGCGCAAAAGAATAATAACAGAGGACGGAACGAAGTGGTATGCTGGTGGCGTCATAGCCACGCGGGAGAACTTCGAGTCGTGGAGCTGGCCTGACCCGAATCTGCCTGAAAGGTACGCTAATGTCAGGCGGGTGGTTGAGCTCAGCGGCGACTTAGCCACAGTCGGCTTCGTTGGGGGACCGCTTGAGAGGGCTGCTTTGGGGAGAACACATGAAAGGTTTCTCGCAGACGTGCACGCCAACCCCTCGTTCGTCGTCGAGCACATGAGGAAGGTTTGCGACTACTGGATTGAAGTGGGGAAAATAGAAGTAGAGATTGGTGTCGATGCCCTGGTGCTAGCTGACGACTACGCTTACAAGTCTGGCCCCTTCTTCTCTCCGGAGACTTTCAAGAAGCTTGTGCTCCCTCTCCTGAAGAGGGAGATTTCAGCATTAAAGAAGCTTGGCGTCCGCGTGATCCACCACTCAGATGGATACATTATTCCACTCCTTCCACTACTCGTCGAGGCAGGCGTCGACGGAGTCCACTCGCTGGAGCCCGCCGCCGGAGTCGACATAGGGCGGGTCAAGGAGGAGTACGGGGACAAGCTCGTGCTGGTCGGCAACATAGATTGCGATGTCCTTCTACCGTCATCCTCCCCATACGAGGTAGGGCGAGTGGTTGGAGAAACTATAATGAAGGCGGGGAAAGATGGAGGATACATTCTTTCATCAAGCAACAGTCTGCACAAGGCATGCAGAGTGGAAAACGTGTTGGCAATGGTTTTGGAGGCGAAGAAGTGGAGGTACGTTGGGTCTACGCCCGTGAAAATCCACTAAACAGCGATCTTTTTCAGAGCCTCTAATATTACCGCAACATTCTCAACAATCACCCTCGCCCCGGCCTCCTTAAGCTCCTCTCTCATCCTACTGGGGGAGAGCACACCTATGGGTGTCGCCCCAGCCCTCACGGCGCAGCTGACGTCCACTGGGTGGTCTCCGACAACCAATACCTCGGAAGCTTTAACTGAGAGCTTCGAGAAAACCTCTTCTAGGTGCCGTGGGTCTGGCTTTGGGGCTGACACATCATCTCTCGATACCATGGCGTCTATGAACCTGTCTATGTTAAAGCGTTTCACCACAAGCATCATAGCTGACCGTTTATTGAGGGTGAAGAGCCCAAGCCTAAACCCCAGCTTCTTTAAGAGGGCGAGCAGCTCTAGGGCGCCTGGTATCGGGGTAGTTTTGCTCGCCGCCTCAAGTTCAAACTTCTCAACCGCCTCGTCGACCTCCGAAACCAGCTGGTCAACTCGCATCCCCCTTTCAGCCAAGTATTCCATGCTCCTCTTCAGGTTGTTTAAGATGCTCTCACTGGGGGAGAGCGCCTCCTCGGGGACGCCGTACCTTTTCAGTATGCTAATTACGGCTATTCTAGCCGAACGGTAATCCATAACCTGGTCGACAAGTGTCCCGTCGCAGTCGAAGACAATGGCTTTCTTCGAAAGTATGAGCTCGGCTAGCTTCCCCCTCAACCGGCTCCGCCCCTCTTCAACCACTTAGTTCTTTATGGCTTCCTCTAGAATCTCTTTAAATGACTCATAGTCTCTTGCCCCAGTTATTTTTCCAAGTATTTTCCCGTTCTTGAACAGTATGAACGTCGGAACCGCCGTGACGTTGAACCTGGTAGCCAGCTCAAAGTTGTTGTCGACGTTAACTTTGCCGAAGGCGATTTTGCCCGCAAACTCCTCTGCCAGCCTCTCCATCACTGGTTCCATCATCCTGCAGGGGGGACACCAGACGGCGAAAAAGTCAACCAGCACGGGAACCATAGAGCGGGACACGAAGTCGTCAAACTCATTCTCATTAAGCACCACGATACCCACCGGCACGTTTGAGCTCAAAGCCTTCTTAGCGAGCTCCTTAAGCTTCCTCTCCCTTATGCGCTTCAACTCCTTATCTTCTTCGAATTCTTCTTCGCCGGGCAAAAACACTTCCTCCTAGTGGCACTAGGAGGATATGGGCTCTTCTCTGCTTCTTAAAGTTTTTCTCTTTAAATCGGGCCATCCGCAAAATTTACTAGCCGTAAAAAGCTTAACCTTACTTGTCAGGGGGTGGTTTCGTGGCTGGCGAAGACCTTTACGAGCAACTTCGCCAGATAATGAATAAAGGGGTTTTCGTTAAGCTGCCCAAGCACGCGGCGGTTTACGAGATGTTGAAGGGAATCTTCAGCGAGGAAGAGGCTAAGCTACTCACCGTCTTCGAGAGGCCTAATCAGCCTCTAACTTTGAGCGCGATCGCCCAGCTTTCAGGTCTCCCCGAAGAAAAAGCGGCGAGACTTCTCGATGACATGGTGTATAAGGGCAAGCTTCTCAAGGTTGGCGACTTCTACGCACTGCTCCCCTTTGTCCCGGGCCTCTTCGAAGTGTACTTCACACACGACAGGGATGACCCTGAGAGGATGACGAAGGCGGCAAAGGCTTACCGTGAGCTCTTCTACTCGGGGCACCCCTTTGAACTGAGCGCGGGGAGGCATCCTATCTACCGGGTTATACCGGCGGTGGAGCCTGTAAAGAAAACCATCGAAATAAGCAAGACACTGGGCTTGGAGCGACAAGTCATGCCCTATGAGGTTCTAGAGGAGTACCTTTCAAAGGCGAACCTCTTCGCGGTCGTCCCGTGCAGCTGCAGGAACGCTGCGAAGTACGCTGGGGAGCCGTGCAAGCGCACCGAAGAGAACTTTTGCGTGGCTGTCGGCTTGCTGGCGAAGTCCGTTATAGAGCAAGGCGTGGGAAGACAGGTCTCCTTCGAGGAACTAATGGAAATTATGAGGCGTGCCGAAAAGGAGGGTCTCGTCCACGAAACGATAAACATACAGGAGACGGCCGCATCCTATG
>JAHAWR010000017.1:15420-19973 GCA_018383835.1 Candidatus Jordarchaeia archaeon
AAACTACGGTGCCATAGCCAAGTCTAACTTCATCCCCGTAATAAACAACGACCTCTGCAAACGGTGCGAGAAATGCATGGAGATCTGTCCGATGGACGCTATATACCACCACTACCCCCACTCCGAGGATCTCTCAGATGACATGATGATTGTGAGGGAAGACCTCTGCATAGGATGCGGCCTATGTGCCTCAAACTGCCCGAGTAGCGCGGTTACCCTCAAGAAGGTCAGGGACAGCGTCCCGTTCAGAAATCAAGCCGAAATGGAGGAGCAAATAAAGGTGGAAAGGGCACACTAGCAACGCGGCCAGCACGGCGCCCCTGCATCCCCCTTTTCATTCCCCTCCATGCTTCTGGGTTAGGGGCTTCACGAGCTAAATTGCCCACCTTCTAGTGGGGGTCGCGCTACGCTTCGCCCCCCTCAGATGCCCCGCTGCTCTGGTTAACGTATTTTTCGATATCTTGTTGGGGTATGCCGAAGGCGTAGAGTATGCTTAGCAAGTTCTTCTGGCTTATGACTCCGTCCGCTACTTGCTTCAGTATCTCCTTGGCATTAAACGCTATGCCGAGCCCGACGTTCTTGAGCATGAACCTGTCGTTAGCTCCATCGCCTATAGCCACTATCTCGTCCTTGCTTATGCCCTCATTCTCCGCTATCCACTCTATTATCTCCGCTTTCCTCTCAGCGTCTATTATGGGCTCCTCCACCTCTCCCGTCACCACCCCATCCTTTATTATGAGCTTGTTTCCGAAGGCATAGTCCAGTCCAAGGAGCTCCTTGAGCTTATCTGTAAAGTATGTGAACCCCCCGCTTATCAGGGCAACCTTGCAGCCCATGCTCTTCAGTGCTTGGATCAGCTCCCTTGCGCCTGGCGTCAGGCGGATGTCCTGCGCCACCTTTTCGAGCTCCTCAACTCTTAACCCAGCTAGGAGCTTGACCCTCCTCCTCAGCGCCTCCCTGAAATCTATTTTCCCTTCCATCGCTTGCTTCGTTATCTTGTAGACCTCTTCCCCGACGCCGGCGACCTTGGCGATTTCGTCTATTATCTCCTGCTCCACCAGCGTCGAGTCCATGTCGAACACGACGAGCCTCTTAGGGACACCGAAAACGTCCTCCCTCTGTACGATGGCGCTCAGCTCCATCTCTTCGCACTTCGCCTTAAGTTTGGACTTAACCTCCTCCAAGTCGCCGCTTGCTTCGCTCACGTCGGCCGTCATTTCCATCGCGAACATTTCCCCCCTTGCAATCATGCGAATGCGCTCAATGTTTATGTTGTAGTCCCTGAGGAGGGAGGATACCGCTGCAACTATGCCGGGCCTATCCTTGCCCAATATGTTGATGAAGATGAACTTCTTGTCCGCTTTCCTCCTTCCGGGAACGTATGGCTCAACACTAACTTGTAACCCCACCTCCCTCCCCTTAGCCGTGATCGCCTCTTTTAGCTCATCTACGGATGCGGACGCTCGGCTGAGGTCTACTATCATGAAGATCGCGAAGAGCCCCCTCATCACTATCTCTTCTATGTCAACTATGTTGCCGTTAACCCCCGCAATTATCCCCGTCAGCTCGGCTACGAGCCCAGGCCTATCCCTGCCGGTCGCCGTCACGACAACCATGTTCCTACTATTATCAGGCAAAAACACCACCGCTGCATGGGCCTTCTCAACCTAGGAAAAGTGAAAAGTCACACTAAAACCTTTCCTCCCAATACGAAGCCGGATAACTATCCAAACTAAAAAATCCGCAACCCTCAAATTGCCACATTAAAAAAGATTATTTGTAACTCCCCCACATAAGTTTCAAGATGATTATCTCGTAATGGAGGACTTTTTATGACTGGAAAAGCGCTGTTGGCGGCTCTTATAGCCGCACTCGTGGTGGGGGCTGTTGCAGCTGGAGCCGGCGCCACGGCGGCTGGCCAGCAGCTCCAAGTTCCCATCAACGCCACCCAGAGCCTACCCGAAATGACAGTCACATGGTCGACGCTGACCGGAAACATAACCAACGAAGCCAAGTGGGAGGTGAATGCTGGGAGTTTGGCCCAGCACCAGTGCTCAAAATCTACGACCCGTCAGGTAAGGAAGTAGAACCAGGGCAGCTGGGGATCGAATCAACGCTTAACAGAAACGTCGACTACACATTCTCCATGAAGGTGCCAAAGTCTCTCTTTGACGGCCTAGGGTTGAAGGCGGGCTTCATCGGGGTGGAGATCTTCGGCAGCATCGGCGGCTCCAAGATTTACGTCCGAGCAGGATACAACTATACCGTGGACAGGTGGGAAAAAGAAGCCATTATGGTCAGGTTCGACGGAACCACTGTGGGTGCCCTATTCTCCTTTGCCAGCACCAGTAAAACCGAAACCGGTGAGGAATACGTGGTTAACGTGACGGGGCGCTTCACAGACGTGGCTCCTCAAGGATACTACTATTGTGGCGTCAAAGTGCTCGATGAAAACCTTAACGAAGTTAAGATCAGCTCCCTCAACTGGCTCCCACAAAACATGTTCAAGTCCTTCAGGCTGATACTCCTCGAAAATACAAGTGGCTTCACCATCTACTTTCTAGGCGAGAACGGGCAGCCTATAAGGTACGTCAAGAATGGGCAGCAGTTCAAGATAATGATAAACGCCACCTCACCCATAACTTATGCCACATTCGCCATAGACAAGGGCGACAGCGATAGGACGTGGATAGTGCTGAAGTTTAGCCAGGGACTATTCACCGTCGGGGAAGGTTACAGAGTCTCGGAAAAGGAGTACCGAATTATACGCGATTTCTCGCCTAACTTCACTCTAAACGTAAATGAGTGTCACAGCTCAGACAGCACCGTGACCTTTGTCGGCACCTTCACCGACATATCTGACGGAGAACACAAGTACGCTGCAGTAAATGTAATGGACGTTTACGGAAACGTGCTTGGATGGATAAACAAGCCACTAGACCCCAAAATAGTAGTCGACGACCCCTACATATACATAAACGTAACCACTCCCTCAACAGCAGGGCAACAGTTAATCGAAGTTCCCGTCAAAACAGACGAAGAATTTAGCATCCTAGTAGACGTATACGGAGAAAACGCTACTCAAGTGAAGAATGTCTGCATAGGGCTGCTACCATTCTCCCTAAAGCTACTGCAAGGACAGCTCCCAGAATACGCCATCATACTAGCCTACGACATCATCCAAAACCAGTCAGCCGTCTTAGCCTTGAACCTATCCAACAACTTCCCTCTACCCGAGTGTCCAGTTAACCTCGCGAGCGTGAGCTACATGCTTGACAACGTCCTTCACCTGAACTTCTCCTTAAGGTTTAACACGACTAACCCCATCTTCTTTGGCTCCTACGCTGTTCTCCCCGTATACTTTAACTCCTCGAGTGGCACCCCGGTGTGGAATGTAGATTTGTGGAAGCACTTTGAGCTCTCGAGCCTGATTGCCTTCAACTCCGCCTTCGACTGGTTCGAGTACTCTGTGGGTGATGATGGGTCACTAATCCTAAACAGCAACAAATACTATGTTAAGATGAGGGCTAATGCGACCGTTAGCACGGCGGTCTCGTACGAGTTGCTGGTCACGGTCATCGGCTCCCCTCCGGGGATGTTCCTCGTTTCCCAGGTTGGCTACGTGCGCTTCACCCAGACCATGCGGTGGAACCGCACATACTTCTGGACGCACACTGATGGCACCCCCGTTAACGACAGTGAGATGCAGGAGATAAACAATACTATTTGGAGTGATGGTGTGGAGAACTTAGGCTACGTCGGTTTGGGACCCTTAACGATTAACGCCTCGATAGACAACCTGATAAATAACCCCGACTACTGGTGGATTACAAATGATACCTACGAGTGGAGTTGGCTGGTCTTCAACGTCCAGGAGGTTTACGTCACCTCTATATCGGACTTAGGCCTTTCTTGGAACACTATTGAGATGGCGTTCGCGGGCATACTGGTCTACGTGGACCAGGATGGCGACGGCGTCTTGGACATGGGCGTCAGCCCCTTCCTTGGGGTAGCCGACCCGGAGGAGGCAACTCACGTCTTCATCTTAAACTCGGCGGAGGCCGTCGAGTTTAAGCTTCCATTCGACGGGGAGTACGGGATTAACGGCAGCGTTAAGGTTCCCGGCGGAACAAAGGTCGACTTCGGCGTCTTGCTCACCGGCCTCAACGGGACGCTGTTCCCTCTCAAAATGAGGAACGACGACAGGGTGCATAACGTCTGGTCCTTCATAAGGGAAATACCCCTCTACGTTGACCCAGAAGACCTCGAAAAATCTCCCTCACCAGCCAACGTAACATACCTTTCACTGGTGGCACACTTCAACTTGGAGGCAGGGCATGACAACTATAGGGGGATCCTCAAAGTCGACCAGGGAGTGGGTGACTGGAGCGTGGCGACGGGCAGCAGCACCCCGGCAAACCTCACGGGTAGAAGCCTAGCGATAGCATACTACGCCAAGTTAGTCCAGGGAACTATATGGCAATTCGTGACCGAGACCGGAGCCACGGTGGACCCCGATGACAACTCCACGATGTCCAACTCCTTCAGCTTCA
>JAHAWR010000017.1:19981-20346 GCA_018383835.1 Candidatus Jordarchaeia archaeon
CTCTCCCGATAGCAGACTTTTAGATGGGCGGCTCAACGTACACGCTGAACGGAACTGAAAACCATACAGCATACTCCTCCACAATTCCACTCTCAGCTTTCGAGGGAATATACGTTGGGGAGGCAGGGGACAGCATAGCCAATATAACCATAACTGGTGAAACCTACTTTATGGCTTCATGTTTCCCCAAGTGGGATGGAGAGGACATAGTAAACGACCCATCCTACATCTCATATATATCAACCAGCATCTACGAGTCTCAGAGCCCCCTCATCTTCCTCATACTCTTGCTAATGTCTTCCTCGGGACAAAGGGGCACATGGGTGGCTGCAGTGGCGGTGGCAGCCGCCGCAGGAACAACGGTA
>JAHAWR010000126.1:0-324 GCA_018383835.1 Candidatus Jordarchaeia archaeon
CACACCCAAAGATTCAAAACTGCAGCAACATCCCTATCAATTACTAAGGTACAGTTTTCACACTTCATCAACCTACCCTCATAGGCTACCATGCAGCCAGAGCAGAGAGGACAAGTCTTCGAAGAATTTTTAGGGTCGACGAATCTAACATCCAACCCGAGCCACTTAAGCTTATACTCGAGCATGAACTGAAAAGTTCGAGCATTCCACTTCGAGAGCTTCCTGTTCATCTCCCTCGAGCCGTTAAGAACCCTTCTCTTGATATCTTTCAGATACTCGAGTACCGCACCACTGTTCATCTTTTACTCCCTTACTATCTGCGTG
>JAHAWR010000126.1:343-4049 GCA_018383835.1 Candidatus Jordarchaeia archaeon
CTTTAGCCCTATTTTTCTCACGCTCAGAATACTTCTCAAGGAGCTTCTTCGACGTCTTTGGCTTCTTAGCAAGCTTCTGGATTCTCTGCCTTTTGACCTCGTAACTTCTGTGAATGTGGTATAGCTGTCTTAAATCGTAGCGCTTGACTTCTCCATCGACAAAAGCGGTTACGTTTGTCAGGTTCACGTCGAACGAAGCCCACTTCTCAGCTTTTAGCTCAACTTCTTTCTTGACTGTGATCATTAGTTCGTTTTCTATCAAAGTGAGCCCTCCAACCCTATCGAAATCCCTTGGAATCCATGAATATTTTGTAAGGTTTACGGTGAGGTATCTCTTGTTTGGCTCCACACTTATCTTTAGAATACCATTTCTGTAGCTGAAGAGTGTGTTCTTAATGTAGACTGTCTTCTTCGTTATTTCAGGCTTGCTCTCCGCTTCTCCTCTGTTATAGAGCATGATCCATCCTTTAACGAGACCAATAACTGAATCTATCGCAGAGTCGACGTAGTGCTTACTGAATTTCCAGTCTTTTAACAAGTCGTTTCTGAGCCTTTTCCTGTCTTCGCTTTTGAGCTTTAAGTGAGCCTTCTTCGAGATCTTCACGTAAGAGAAAATGAACTCTAAAACTTTCTTCTTATGCTTCGATCAAGTCCTTCGGAGCATCTACTGGGATTCTGTAGCTTTTAACGACTTCCATACTCATTCAACTTCGCTTTTTGGATAACAAAACTTCCCGGTCGGAAGTTTAACAGCTTTGATAATCCCTCTCCTTTGCCATTGCCATAGAGTCTTAACAGTAATGTTAAACATCTTAGCGACATCTTTTGGTTTAAGTAATTCGTCATACCCTTCGTTCATTATAAAGATGTTGGTAACCATTTGATATATAAACCTTTCTACTCAGAAACTGCTGTCTACGGCGTATGCTTAGAGTTTTGGTCGAGGAGTGGATGGCATCTATTGGTTAAGGGCCGTCAGACTTAGCCGGGTTCTTCCTTCCGGATTAGGTTGCGGGTGAGGTTTGTTGGAGCAGGTGAGGTATAGCGTGCTTTTTCTTGGGGCGTCTAGCGCCCTAAAGTGTTGTCTCGGCGCCTTTTGAAGCGCTTAGCGTCGGCTATGTGCCACGCGCTTGAAGGAAGTAAATTCTAATAGTGTGGTTGACCTATTTCTTGTTGTCCCCTATGGGAGGGTTTGAGTTGGAGTATGAGTCGTTGAAGTTTAGGGTCGAGGATGGGGTGGCCGTCGTAACGTTAAGCCGCCCCGAGAGGCTCAATGCTCTCGACGAGAAGGCTGCACGTGAGCTTCTCGACTGCCTTGAAAGGTGCGAGGGTGACGAAGCTGTCAGGGTTGTGGTTATCACAGGGGAGGGGAGAGCCTTCAGTGCTGGCGGCGACGTTAAGGGGATGCTCAGGTCTGTTGAGGAGGGGCGGCCCGGCGAGTTCATGGATAGGCTGACGGATCCCCTCTACCGGGTGGCACTCAGGATAAGGGAGACGGGTAAGCTGGTGATAGCTGCCGTTAATGGGCATGCTATGGGCGCCGGCTTCAACCTAGCTATAGCTTGCGACATCGTCATAGCCTCCGACAAAGCTGTGTTCGCTCAGAGCTTCGTGAGGCTTGGCCTCATACCTGGCATGGGGGGCACGTACCTGCTGACGAGGCTCATAGGTCCACTAAGGGCTGGCGAGCTCTTCTACACGGGTAGAACTGTGGAGGCTCAGGAGGCCCTCCAGCTTGGGATAGTGAACAGGGTTGTCCCGCACGAGGAGCTGATGGAAGAAGTTATGAAGATCGCCAAGTCCCTCGCCAGGGGGCCGGCACTCGCGCTTGCGAGGACTAAGAGGCTCCTCGAGCAGGCCACTAGGACGACTGACTTAAGGCGTCACCTTGAGGAGGAGAGAAAAATGCAGGTTGAGTCGGCCAAGACGAGGGACTACGAGGAGGGGGTGAGGGCTCTCATGGAGAAAAGGGAGCCCAAGTTCAGTGGGCGGTGAGGTTACCCTCCCGCCACCTTCCTGTATATTTCCCGCTGCACAAGGTACCTTAGCACCTCCGATGTCCCGGCGCCTATCTGCCCCATCTTCGAGTCCCTGAGATACCTCTCCAACGGGTACTCCTTCGTCATTCCTATTCCTCCAGCGATCTGCACGGCGTCCAAGCATACTTTCACAGCCACGTCGGCCGAGAAGAACTTCGCCGCCGCGACCTCCCTCGTGGCGTTGAGCCCGCTGTCAATCATCCTCGCCGCCCTCAGAACCATGAGCCTCGCCGCCTCTATGTTGGCGTACATGTCGGCTATTTTGAAGCTAACCCCCTCGAACTCCCTTATGGGCCTCCTGAACTGAACCCTCTCAGCAGCATACTTTGTGGCTATCTCGAAGGCTGACCTCGCAATGCCAACGTACTGGCTTGAGGTGAACGTTCTCTCGCTGTCAAGCCCCTCCATGAGAACCCTCAGTCCACCGTTCTCCTCTCCTAGAAGGTTCTCCTCAGGCACCTTGCAGTCCTTGAAGACGAGGTGGCTGTTAACCGACCCAAGCCTTCCGAGGAGCTCGTAGTCCTTGACCACCTTAAACCCCTCAGTGTCCGTTGGGACGATGAAGGCGCTTATCCCCTGATGCCTCTTAACGTCAGGGTTTGTGACGGCGTAGAGCAAGATGTACTTGGCCCGGCTCCCGTTCGTTATGAACCTCTTCTCCCCGTTTATCACATAGTGGGATCCCTTCTTTACAGCCCTCGTCTGCATTCCCCCTATGGCGTCGCTCCCGCCAGTCGGCTCAGTTATCGCTATCGCCCCGAGCTCGTCCCCCGTCATGATGGGCTTGAGGAAATTCTCCTTCTGCTCCCTCGTTCCAAACCTCACTATTGGCATGGCGTAGAGCACGGCGGAGGCCCCGTAAGTCACAGCAACGGCGTAGCTGGCGGCGGAAAGCTCCTCCCCGACTATCACCTGGTGAACCAGCCCCTTCCCCCACCCTCCAACCTCCCTCGGGAAGGAGACTCCAATGTAGCCCGCCCTCCCCATTTTTCTCACTACCTCATGTATGAGGTCGAAGTTCTTCTCCCTGTCAATCCTGTCGACGACGGGCAGCGCCTCCCTTCTCACAAACTCCCTGAACTCCAACCTGAACCTGTTTTCCTCCTCCGTGAAGAGGTGGAGGGAACCCTCATCCGTGCTGTATCCGAACTCCCAGTTCAAGTCCTCAAGGCTCACATGCCCCTCACGAGGCACACTAACACCCCCCTTCATATTACCAGTCATGAAAGCCACACACTCATAAAAGAGTTTCCTTCACAGGATGCCGTGCCCGCCACACCTGCCATTTTCGTGTTACTTCTCGGCGAGAAGCTGGAGGAACATTAAAAAACGCGCTCCACAATGATCTCTCTGCTCTAGAGGATGGAGGTGAACTCTTGGAGATTGATGACGTGAGAAAGATAGGGGTTGTCGGGGCTGGCGTGATGGGGCACGGCATAGCTCAGGTCTGCGCCAGGGGAGGATACGAGGTCGTGCTCGTCGACGTCAGCGACGAGGTCCTCGCGAAGGCGCTTCAGCTCATAAGGTCAGGTCCCTTCGGGCTGGAGAAGCTGGTTCAAAAGGGGAAGATGAGTGTGGAGGAGGCTGAGAAGGTGATGGGCAGGATAAGGGCGACAACCTTCCTCAAGGAGCTGGAGGACGTTGACTTCCTGATAGAGGCTGTACCT
>JAHAWR010000127.1:0-3159 GCA_018383835.1 Candidatus Jordarchaeia archaeon
AAAACTGCAAGTTTGAGGTTAGAAGCCTTCCACGTCGAAGGAGGGAAAGTCGGCTTCAACGCGCCAGCTAAAGAGGGAGGAATTCAAGCATGTGAACTCGTAAGTACTCTGATGAGGTGAGGAGAGTGGTGGATTAGCCTAGTTGCTTTCCGAGTTTGCTGCCTTTTTTAGGTGCTTAGTAGCTTTTCAGCTTCTTCGCCGAAGAGCTTAACGGCGGCATCCTTGGCTATTTCTGTGGGTTTCCGGGGGTGGGCGCCATGCCTGTCCCTCTCCTCCCGCGGAATGGTTCTCAGGGCGCTCCACCCCCCTTCGCTGCAGGCTTTCACGCACAGGGGGTCTCCTCCGCAGAGGTCGCATATGAGCGCCTTCCTAGTTACTGGGTGAAGGTGGGGCACAGAGCCCGGGCATGCCTCAATACAGCTCCCGCAGCCCGTGCAGTCGTCGCTGACGAGTATGGCGCCCGTCCTCCCGTCCACGATCAGTGCCCCGGCGGGGCACGCGCCCACGCAGGGGTGCTCGTCGCACTGGACGCAGAGATGCGGGACCTCAACCCCTGGCAACGGCGCGAAAACCCTTATCCTTGACGCCTCAGGCCATATCCTTCCCTCATGGCGGATGGAGCAGACCACCTCGCAACGTCTACACCCACTACACTTGAGGTAGTCAACTGCTACTATAATTCTCCCAGCAGCCACCAGTTCACCCTCCAGAGTGACGCCACCAGAGACCACGTTAATAAACTCTCCCAAATTATATGCTTTTTCTGTAAACTCTCTTTGCGTGAATAGTAATGCAAAATTTATCAAGCCACGTCACAGCACTGCGCTGCAACACTATGCCGAAACGTTGACTGTGAATGTGACGGCTTCCTTCTCGAATTCCAAGAAAAGAAGGAAGAAGCAGGAGGCGTTTAGGAGCAAAGTCAACTGGAGCAATAAGACCAGAAAGTTCATGGAGGCTAAGATTACGTAGCTGGAAGAAGCAGTTACTAGAAAAGTTTTGCTTGGTGGTTGTGGCTCGTTTTGCTTTCCATGAAGGGTATTAGCATTCTCTTGATAGCCCTCTCATCAGTGATAGGGCCGTACATTGGAGCATTTATAAGGGATGCCACCGGAACTTATTTCGGCTCAATACTGCTCTTCACCCGTGCTCCACCTGGCGTCAACGCTCATCGTGGCGTTAGGCGCCAGAAAACTCCTGAAAGGTGGTGGTTATAAGTGCTGCACTTCAAGACTGAGCAAAAGGTCTTCGAGGTCGCCGGAGTCAGGTTCGGCGGGCAACCGGGAGAAAACCCCATAATCCTCGTTGGCAGCATGTGCTACAACAGGCACAAAATAGTGAAGGATGAGAGAAAGGGCGTATTCGAAAGGGAGGAGGCGGAGAGGCTGGTGAAGGAGATGGAGGAGTTCAGCGACAGGACGGGGCTCCCCGGGTTGGTTGACGTCGTCGCCTCAACGGAGGAGGCGGCTGGAAGGTACATCGAGTTTGCGGCTGATGCCACGGACAGGCCGTTCCTCCTAGACTCCCCCACGCCAGAAGTGAAGCTCTACGCCCTCAGGTTCGCCAAGGATATAGGTGCAGAGAAGAGGATGATCTACAACTCCCTCTCAGCCGAGTCCAAGGACCAGGAGTTCGCTGCGCTGAAGGAGAGCGGGGTCGAGGCGGCCATAATCCTAGCATACACGAGGAACGTCACAAGCAGCAGGGCTAGAGTGGAAGTCGTGGAGAAACTGCTACCGAGGGCCGGGGATGCAGGCGTCACCAAGCCCCTCATAGACACTTTCGTCATGGACGTCCCAAGCCTCACCCCAGCAGCAGTAGCGGCAGTCGAGGTCAAGAGGAGGTACGGCTTGCCATGCGGCTCCGGAGCCCATAACGCCGTGGCAACATGGAGCGGACTTAAAAGCCGCCTCGGAAAAGAGGCTATGAAGTCGACGACGGTGGCCGCAAACGTCATCCAGCTCATCCTAGGCTCAAACTTCGTCCTCTACGGACCAATAGAAGACTGCAAGCACGTCTTCCCGGCAGTCCACACGATAGCAACCTCTTTCAGGCACGCTTACAGAATGAAAGAATACATTGAGCTTTGAGGTTGAACGATGAGCGTTACAGTCATATTCGAGCCCGAAGGCCGAAGGGTAACCGCACAGCCCGCATCAATACTGGACATAGCCAGAGACGCGGGCGTCACGTTGAGGTCCGACTGCGGCGGGAAAGGGATCTGCGGCAAGTGCAGGGTCGTATTAACGGGTGGAAGCGCGGGGCTCAACCCTCCAACAGACAAGGAGCTGAGACACCTGAACGGGGAGGAACTGGCCTCCGGATACAGGCTTGCGTGCCAAGTCTACGCGTCCAGCGGACGCCTGACCGTGCTGGTTCCCCCCGAGAGCAGGGTTGCCGCGAGAAAGATAGCCGAAGCATCCATTGAGCCCGAGGTTCCCTTGGAACCCGCCGTGGTTAAAATCCCGGTAACCCTGCCCAAGCCAAGCCTAAGTGACGTTAGGCCGGACTTTGAAAGGCTAAAGGACGAGCTCAGCCGCCATGCCACGCTGAAGCTGGCTGACGTCGAAATTCAGCTGCTGAGGAAGCTCCCGGAGGTTTTGAGGGCCTCCAACTGGAGCGTTACAGCAGTCATCTGGAACGGGAGACTCGTAGATGTGGAGGAGGGTGACACGTCAGCCGAAAAGTACGGGGTGGGGCTGGACGTCGGCTCATCGAAGATAATCTGCCACCTCGTCGACCTAAACTCGGGCGAGACGCTGGCCAAGGGTGGAGCTGAGAACCCGCAGGTGGCGTACGGCGAAGACGTTGTCTCAAGGATCACCTACGCCTCGAAGGGGGAGACTAACCTCAAGAGGCTCCAAAGCGTCGTCGTCGAAGCCATAAACGGGCTCCTGGAGGACGTCTGCGGCAGGGCGGGCGTAGGTAACAGGCGGGTCTACGAGGCCGTCGTGGTCGGAAACACCGTGATGCACCACCTCCTCTTTGGCATAAACCCGAAGAACGTCGGAGCCTCGCCATTCATACCGGCAGTGAGAGGCATCATAAGCGCCCCCGCTCACGAGCTTGGCATAGACATAAACCCCAACGGCCGCGTCACAGCCCTCCCAGTCATAGCAGGCTTCGTCGGAGCAGACGCGGTCGTTGGGGTTTATGTCT
>JAHAWR010000127.1:3179-3983 GCA_018383835.1 Candidatus Jordarchaeia archaeon
GAGCTAAGCATGGTCATAGACGTCGGAACAAACACCGAGATAATTATGGGGAACTCTGAGGAAATCTTCGTCTGCTCTGCCCCCTCAGGCCCAGCGTTCGAGGGAGCCCACATCACCCACGGTATGAAGGCGGTCGCCGGCGCTATAGAGGGCGTCCAAATAGAGGGCTTAAGGGTGCACTACGAGGTTATAGGAGGAGCCAAGCCGAGGGGCATATGTGGAAGTGGAATGATAGAGCTCATAGCCGAGCTCTACAAGGCTGGAATAATAGGGAGAAACGGGAAATTCGTGGAGGAGCACGAGCGGATAGTGCGAGACAAGGTACCGGCGTTCGTGGTAGCGTGGGGCGAGGAAACCGAGAGCGGGAAGCCCGTGACAGTAACTGAAGGGGACATAAACGAGTTCCTCCTCGCGAAGGCCGCCATAAGGTCAGGCTGGCAAATCCTAATGGAGAACATGGGCATAACCCCCCAGCAACTCGACAAAATATACATGGCGGGCTCCTTTGGAAGGCACATAGACATAGAAAGCGCCAAAACCATAGGGCTACTCCCAGACGTGGAAACCGGAAAGATAGTCTTCGCAGGCGACACAGCGGTCGGCGGAGCAAAAATGGCGCTAAAATCAACAAGACAAAGAAAAGAAGCAGAAGAAATCCTAGAAAAAATACGCTACGTGGAGCTCTCAATCGACAAGAAATTCTACCAGACATTCATAAAAGCCATACTCCTCCCTTAAACCTCCCACCAGATTACCGAAGCCGACATTCCCCCATTCACCCTCCCATTTTTGAAACCACCATCT
>JAHAWR010000128.1:0-531 GCA_018383835.1 Candidatus Jordarchaeia archaeon
CCTTACTATCTGCGTAGTAAGCTTGTGCATGAAATCTTTAGCCCTATTCCTTTCACGTTTAGAATACTTCTCAAGGAGCTTTTTCGACGTCTTTGGCTTCCTGGCAAGCTTCTGGATTCTCTGCCTTTTTATCTCGTAGGTTCTGTGGATGTGGTATAGCTGTCTTAAATCGTAGCGCTTGATTTCTCCATTGACGAAGGCGGTTATGTTTGTCAGGTTCACGTCGAATGAAGCCCACTTCCCAGCTTTTGGCTCGACTTTCTTTTTCAGAGTGATTATTAGTTCGTTTTCAGTTATGATAGCTCCGCCTACCCCATCAAAGTCTTTTGGAATCCATGGATACTTGTTAAGGTCGACTTCGAGATACCTTTTATGCGGCTCTACACTCACCTTCAGAGCTCCACCCCTAAAGCCGACCAAACTACTCTTAGCGTAAACTGTCTTCCTCGTTACTTCAGGCTTGCTCTTTGCTTTTCCCCTGTTATAGAGCATGACCCATCCCTTAACGAGACCAATAACTGAATCTATCGC
>JAHAWR010000128.1:582-724 GCA_018383835.1 Candidatus Jordarchaeia archaeon
GAGCCTTTTCCTGTCTTCGCTTTTGAGCTTTAGGTGAGCCTTCTTCGAGATCTTCACGTAGGAGAAAATGAAGTCGAGAGCCCTCTTCTTAACTAAAAAATAAGCTTCGATCAGGTCCTTCGGAGCATCTATTGGGATTCTG
>JAHAWR010000128.1:778-1204 GCA_018383835.1 Candidatus Jordarchaeia archaeon
TTCCAGTTGGAAGCTTTACATTGATCCCTTCTTTTGCCACTTCCAAAGCGTCTTCACCGATATCAACATCTTAGTAGCATCTCTAGGGCGTAGGAGCTCTTCTTCCATCAAAGAGGCTATGGAGCTTAATCAGCATATAAACCTTTCTGCCAGGAAACTGCTGACTACGGCGTCTTAGGACTGGATAGCTTTGATGATGCATATGCTATGATGAGGGATGAGGCGAAGCTTATCATGTTAAGCTGGTACCACTGGGGGGAGAGATTCGAGACGGCGTAGTCGACTATGACCGGCTGGAGGGCGACTACTGCTGAGAAGGGAGCCACCACTAGCGCCGTCGCCAAAGCCATCAGCACTACGACCATCCTCCTCCTTCCCCCAGTCCCTGTTTTCAAGTATCTTATCGCTTTACTCCACGCATCTCCG
>JAHAWR010000128.1:1222-3977 GCA_018383835.1 Candidatus Jordarchaeia archaeon
AATCGCCTTACAACCAGCGCCGCGAAGAGCATGAATGGTGTTGGGGAAGCTGCGAGGGCGGAGAAGAACGCTAGGAGCTCGTCGTTCAGGGATAGGCGCTGGAGGGCGTAGTAGGCGCTGAAAACGTTTAGGGCAGGGTTCCGGGTGAAGATGACGTTTTTCGGGAGCAGTATCACGTTGAGGAAGAACAATATTACGGTGAGTATCAGGAGCAATGCGAAGGAAACATCCAGGACATCTATGCCCGCATTTACGCTGAGGGAGAATAAACGAGACCTGGTGCCCCTCAAAACCCCGGCCATGAAGCCGCCCCCCGGGAAATTCTAACCTGAGTTCGTGGTGCGGGGCTTTAAGCGTTGCGGTGGCTACGCCCCCGCTGTACTTGTATTTGCTCTATCAACCTTGGAAGCTCGTCGAGCGAGCTGATGAATTCCCCTCTCTCAATCGTGGGCTGCCCCCTCCTGACTATAACCACCTTGCACCCGACCTCCTCCGCTGCCACCTTGTCGCTTCTACGGTCCCCGACCACCAGAACCCTCTCCTTATCTATTCCGAGGGCCTGGACAGCCTTCTCCACCTGCTCCCTCCTGAAGAACGAGTCCTCCCTGGTGAATATAAACTTGAAGAACCGCCTTATTCCGAGCTTCTCCAGCACCATTTCGGCCGCCCTCCTCCCCTGAAGCGTGACGAGGGCGAGGGGGTAGCGCTCCCCCAAGTAGGCGACCACTCTCTTCGTCTCCGGGAAGACGGTCATGCGCTCCTCGACCGCCGAGACCTCGAGCTCGTCTATGACCTCCATGAGCGCCCTGTAAACCCCCCTGTCCCTCATGGCGTGCTCCAGCAGCCCTCTGAAGCCTGACGGCCCCGGCTTCAAGCCAGCCTTCTCCTCAGCCCTCTTCAGCATCTCCTCCACGCTCACGTTCAACGCGACCAGGACGCCGTCCATGTCGAATATTATTCCCTCGATCAAGAGAGATCCCCATTCACGCTTAAAACGGGAGACAAGAAAAACTGGGAATCCGCCCTCATAAAAGCCTTTATTTGGACGTTGCCCACTTTTCTCGTGGAGATGCGACGCTTGGCCGTCCAACTCGACTCTCTTTTCGCCTATGGGACGCTAATGGACCCAGCCTTCCTCAAGGGCAGGTGGGGATTGAGTCAGTCAGCGTGGATGACGGCTTCGCCATGAGTTAGCTATACAGGACGGGTGGTATGCTGCTTTACCCGGGTATTCGTTGAGGACCATGCAGGCCTTAGGGACGGGAAACTGATCAAAGCAAGGGGGATCGCGTCAGTCATAAAGCAAATCTAGAAGGCTGCAGCGACTCAAACCCCCCCGACTTCTCCCTCTTCATAAGGAAGATGGTGAAGGTCCTCCTCCTAAGAGGAGGGGAAGACGAAGTGTGGGTCTACGTCGGCAACTCGAAAACCCTCAGATCAGAAAAATCTGTGTTCCGGAGAACCTGATAGCGGAGGGTCCGCAGGACGCTCGGCGCCATTCAGGTTACACGAAGTAGCTTGAACTCTGCTGCTTGAACCCCCTTATTATCTCGACCCTTAGCTCCGGTAGCGTGCCGGGAGAGTAGTGCATTATGAAGGGGAAGAAGTGTGCGACGCCCCTGACGCCCATTAGTGTTGCCGGGTGCTCCTCCCCGAGGAACTTTTTGCTGATCTCGTACACCATTTCTCTCACCAGTTGCTCGTTGAGCACACCAAGCGAGTGGAGGTACTCGTGGAGCAAAATATGGAAGCAGTAGGCGTTGAAGAGAGCCTTGGGCGCGCTCGCACCTATGCGCTCCAGCGGCGCTCTGTTGAGGACTATGAGGTTGGAGCCGACAGGGTGGAACGCGCCTATCATGAACGAGCCCTGAACGCCTAGGTCGGCTAGTCCAAGCATGACCGGCCTGTGCGCGTTAAGCTCCTCTAATACCACCCTCTCAACGACGCCGAACACGTCAGATATCGTGTCAGCCCCGTCAACCTTCTCCACTAAAGTCCTTCTTTCCATTTTCCACACTACCGGCATTTCCTCAGCCCAACTGAGGGGAGACATAAGAAATATTTTTTCCTTTTAGGTTAGCCAGCCATGCGCCACTTGGAGGGTGCCTCGCCGCCTCTGCTTGTCGGCCTCACTATGAGCATTACCCCGTCGTAGCCGACCACCTCGACCTCTTCACCCTTCGCGACGTAATGGTCGCCCTCCGTTATGGCTGACCAGAGTTCGCCTTTAACGTTGACCACGCCTCGAGGTTTGAGCTCCGTCTTCGCCACCCCTCTCTCGCCCACCAGGGAGGACATGCCCACTTTTTCCCTGAGCCTTTTAGCCTCGTACGCCTTGTAGCTCACGAAGAGGAAGAAGCCCGTCGTGACGACGCCGCACGCCAGCATCACGTTCCTAACAGTAGTCACGAACGCCAAGTTCTCCGGCGGGGCCTGTACGGGGATCAGCACGATGACCGCCATGAACGTGCAAGCCGCCCCCGCGAGGGAAACAATCCCTGTCTCAAGCTCGGCGTCAGCCAGCATCAGAACAGCTCCCAGCGCGAAGAGCGCCAGAGACACTGCGAAGCTGAGAATCCACCCCTCAACAGCCAACGCCGCCACCCACCAAAAACGTTAATTTAGAGAGGTTAAATCTCTTTGGGCTGAGGGAAGGGTCGTCTGCAACTTGAAAAGTGAAAGGCAAACTCTCCAAGCCACTACGTGCCACGGTGAACGCTTGAGTCGCCACCAAAAACGTTAATTTGAACAGTTG
>JAHAWR010000019.1:0-8710 GCA_018383835.1 Candidatus Jordarchaeia archaeon
AAGAGCAGAGTATTTTTGGTGCCGAGAAGTAGGGGTCTATGGTTAGTCCAGTTATGTCGTATATCTTCTTGCTACCCACAGTTTCCCTTATCCTTGCGCACTCCTTGGTTGTTCTACGGTCTTGCCAGACTATCGCATTCCTCAGCGGCACTCCGTTTTCATTGACTGGAACAATAGTTTCTCTTTGGTTAGTCACGCTAACCCCCACTATTCTTTCAGCTTCTATTTTGGCTAGGGAAAGCGCTCTTTTCATTGTGTTACAGGTTGCTCTCCACCAGTCATCCGCCCTTTGCTCAACCCATGTAGGGTGGGGGTAGATGCTAGGGTACTCCTCGTAAGCTTTACTAATCTCTCTTCCATTCTCATCAAATATTATCGTCCTACAACCTATTGTTCCCGCATCTATAGCCACTAGGTACTCCAATATTTCACCCTCCATGCTCTTTTACCCTAAAGAATTTTTTTCCATTTGGTAAACTTTTCTGTCACTATGGCTTTCTACTGCTCCTTTCAACGTTTTCCAGCTCTTGAACTAGTTGTGGGAGAAAGGCGCCCACGTCGCTTACGACTCCTAGAGCATAGGTTCCTCTATCTGTTAGCTTTGTGACAGCACTAGGATTTATGTCCACGCACACTATCTTAACGGTTGAAGGCAGCATGTTGCCTACTGCTATAGAGTGAAGCATTGTAGCAAGCATTAAAACAAGCTTTGCCTCCTTCAAGTGCTCACGCATTGCGTCTTGAGCTTCGAGTACGTCTGTTATAACCTCTGGAAGTGGCCCATCGTCACGAATAGAACCCGCAAGCACGAAGGGCACCTGGTTTACGATACACTCGTACATTATACCCTTTCTGAGAACCCCTGCCTCTACGAGTCTTTTTATTGAACCGTATTTTCTAACCTCATTTATCGCCATCAGGTGATGTCTGTGCCCTCCTTCGTAGTTTTCAAGTGTTTCAAGGTTCATTCCCAGAGATGTGCCGTAAAGGCTACTTTCGATGTCATGTACTGCTAAAGCGTTACCTGAGAGGAGCGCGCTAACATATCCCATCTTTATAAGTTTGGCTAGTGCCTCTGACGCTCCAGAATGAACTACCGCTGGGCCGGCTACTACGACTATTTTTTCGCCTCTCGCCTTCATTAGGTACATTTCATTTGCTAACATTTTAACTAAAGACATTGTAGGCTTCTCTGGAGAAACATCACTTTCCATGAATCCAAAAACTTCTCTTTTTCTAGACCTTTCAGGGGGGACTACCTTTATTCCTGATTCGTTAAGGACTACCAGATCCCCTTTCTTAACTTTCCTCATAGGGGTGCAGACAGGTACTCCGTTCCTCACTACGATGACCTTGTCCATCTCTATGTTTTCACATTTAACCCATTTTCCATCAAGGAGAATGTAAGTTGGATGGTTGGTTGTTGAGTAGAAATTGTCGGGTAAAACTCCGTCAGCCGGAGCGGGCATCAGCTTAACTCCCTCTACCTCTTTCACGATGCTCGCGCCAATTTTCTGAATTTCTTTCAGGAGGACCCTAAGATGTCTCTCATCTCTTCCTTTTATAAGAATCCTGGCGTATGAGTGTTCACTTTTAGTTCTACCAATCCTAAAATCTAGAATCTCGAACTCTCCATCTAAATCGTATATCGCTGCGAAAACTCTTGGCAAGATCAGCGAATCTATTATGTGTCCTCTGAGTTCGACTTCAGCTTCGCTCAATCTCTACCCTCCTAGACATCATTTGCATCAGGAATGTTGCGGTTTAAATCATTTTTTGATTCTTTGGTAAAAGAAAAGAAATAACTTCAACCGGGTGAAGTGTTTTGCTCTCGCTTAGAATTCTAGCTTTATTTCTATTCCTTCTATTCCTATTTGCTTCTTACCAATACTTTGTCAGAGATCGCTTTATCATCATTTTAAAGAAAGACGAAATTTGGCTTATGAGAGGACGCAAACCAATTAAGGCCGGCATCATCTTACCCCTCGAAACTTTCATTAAGCAATTAGAGAGTTTTCTTGAGATACACGGTTTAGAGGTTTCACTCGAACTGGTAATGTCTAAGGGAGAAAAACGAAAATACGTATACATTTATCATCCTTCACCAGAATTTCTCCATTCCTTAAATCACACACAAGTTAAGTTGAACTCTAATTTTAATGAGGCCTTTTTGTCGATTTTGGGCAGTAGAACATTCAAGAGAGCAACTTCTATTAAGGAAAAAAAGATCTTATGTTTAGAAAGCGCTGTTTCTCCTTTCTTTGTATCTTTAATGACTTTTTCTTCATTTTCACGGAAACAGATGGATGATTTAGTTGAGAACCTCAGAGTGATCTCGGAGAAATTTGACATAGATGTTCACTTAATTGTACCATTGAAACTCGAAAGAAATACGCGTTATAAACTTCGTAAAACCCAAAGGGATGTGACGCTCAACGCCTTCAAGTTTTTGTCATCGCCTTATGTGATCTTCATAAGCAGAAATCTGCCTTCTATGAGGAATGTGGTGAAAGAGGCTGAAACCTTCCTATATCCTTTACATAACGTGTCTTTTATGAATGCCAACTCTATTCTAAGGAACTTACTTAAGATCGCCTGCCGCCTTCATATCTCAAGCTCCTTTTTCCCTCTGAATGGCATTGATGCGCTTTACATGCTCTCAAAGGGCATAAAAGCCTCGGAGCCATCACTGCACGTCAGTCGCTCGATTGTATTAGGGAAACTTTTCATTAAAGACCGTGCAGTTGATTTAAAGATAGATGAGAAAATCCTTAAACCTATTTTGCTTTCAGTAAAGCATATCAGTTCGCTTATTTTAATCCTCAGAAAGCTTGCATCTCAGCTTTCATGTAAATGGTTAGTTCTCGATTTTCAGGGAGCTACGTTACAGTTAAGGGACGCAATAGGAGGCGGGCTAGTTTTATCGGAAAAAAGCACTTTCACTCCTATTTCCCTTGTCCCCTCTCCCATAATTCCCATGCATGATTACCTTGCGCGGCTAGTAGGTCTATTAGCTAAGGTCTTAAGGTTCCCAGCCACAAAAGTTAGTGTAACTCGAGAGCTTTTAAGGGCAACTAATTATGAACATATCACATCGTTCCTTTTAGAAGTACTACGCATGATGTCGGATAGACCTTACCAAGAAGAGAGAACAAAAGAGCTTCTTTCAGACATAGAAAGTGGGGCTTTGACTGGGTTCTTCGAGAGAAACAATCCAACATTAGAAGAACTATTTCCTGCTTCAAGAGTTCTCTTAGACTTAAGCAAGCCGGCATCTAGACTTAAACCAACCACAATTGAATTTTTGACGTCTGTAATTATTGATCTGTGTCCTAAGCAGGAATACTCACTTCTAATAGTTGCACCACCACCAATTGTCGTTAATCTGTTAGACTGCGGCATTACAGACGTCGCCTCTGAGACCTTCACTTTCATTTTTTCAACCTTTAACGAGCTTCCTCATCAATACTATCAACAATTTAAGTCAGTTATTGTAGAAACTGAAAGCAATAAGCGCGGTAGTAAAGCATTTTCTTTTCTAAGGAGAGACTGCCCTCCGATAACATTTTACATTAACTCACAAGACGATGCTGCCGCCTCCTTTAATCATAATTACTCCGTTATAGATCTCGATGAAAAAATTCTTCGACTACTAGAAAGTTTTCCCTATACCACGGAAGAGCTCATATCCAAAACACTGGGGACTTCTAAAGAGGTTATTCGAGAAGCGTTAAGAAAACTGAGAAAAAGTACGCCATACGTTAAGCGCATCTATCTCCCCGCGCCTGGCGGAAGGCGCATTCCTATTTTCTTTCTTGAAACGGAGAATAGAAAAATGGGCGAAATAATTTCACTATATGCTCACGACCTAATAGAGAAGATATGTAACGAAACAGGATCACTGTTAGTGCAAGCTAGGGATCCAAAATTAGGGCTAGACGGCTTCATAGAGTGCTACCCATTCAAACTGGCACTAACTAAAGAAGAAAGAGAAATCAGTAAACTGTCACAGCAAGTCGAGAAAATCGCTGAAAAACACGGCGCCATGTTGGTAATCCTTCTTGACGAGCGCGACACCAAGCTAGCTGCAGAACTCAAGCAACGCCTCGGAGACAAGGTTATAGTAACCTACTTAGGTGAACTTGACGTGCTACCATTAAAAATTAAAGCGAAACAGCTCTCGTCAGAAACTAGAACCTTCATCAGAGGAGTATAAATAAAAACAGCGGATAAAGATTATTACTTTCTTAGTGGTTATGACCTACGTTAGCAGCTGGGAGGCATCCATATGAGTTATACTTTAATTATCGCTGAAAAACCTAGTGCTGCTGAACGTATTGCAAAAGCGCTTGACGAGAAGGGTAAGCCTGAGGTTTACGAAGAAAATGGTATTCATTACTACAAAGCGATTAGAGATAAAAAGGAACTAATAATTGTATCTGCCATAGGACACTTGTTCTCAGTTAGCCAGAAAGGCGGCGGTTGGACCTACCCCGTGTTTAACGTGGAATGGGTGGCTGCTTACCGAGTCAACAAGCGTGCTTCAAACACGAAGCACTTCATAAACCTCATATCGAAGCTTGCCAAAGACGCCGACTCCTTCATTTCAGCCACCGACTTCGACATAGAAGGTAGCCAAATCGCCTATAATATACTCAAGTACGCGTGTGGACCAGATAGCCTCTCTAAAGCAAAGAGAATGAAGTTTTCAGCTTTAACAAAGGAAGAACTCATTAACGCGTACTACTCTCTCTCACAAACCCTCGATTGGGGTCTTATTGAAGCTGGCAGAGCAAGGCACGAAGTAGATTGGATATACGGCATAAATCTTTCCAGGGCAATGATAACATCACTAAAGAATACCGCCGGAAAGTATCACGTCCTCAGTACTGGCCGCGTTCAAGGACCAACCCTTTCCTTCATAGCAAAAAGAGAACGAGAAATAAAGAGTTTTGTGCCGAAACCTTACTGGACAATCACAGCTCAAGCGGAGATAAACGATGTGACATACGTCCTTCATTATGAGAAAGGAAAAATACTAGTAAAAAGCGAAGCTGAAAAAATCGTTGAAGAATGTAGTGGTGGAACAGGACTGATCACAGATGTTTCTTCCTCCGAAAAAGTGCTTAACCCTCCACCACCATTTGACATTAGTAGCCTCCAGTCAGAGGCATACTCCATCTTCGGCTATACCCCCAGTAGAACAATGGCGATAGCTGAAAGGCTATACCTAGCAGCTTTAATATCTTATCCCCGAACAGGAAGCCAAAGATTTCCTCCATCAATAGATCTTGCATCTATCTTGGAGAACCTAAAGGAACATAGACAATATGCGCCCATAGTCGAATCCATCCTCGCAAGGGGGGAATTGTCCCCCGCTGAAGGTAAAAAAGAAGACCCAGCTCACCCGCCAATACACCCGACAGGGACGCTACCCGAAGAGAAACTTTCGCCCGAAGAAGAAAAATTATTCGATCTGATAGTAAGGCGCTTCCTTGCAATATTTGGTCCCCCCTCTATTAGAGAGAGCATGAAGGTCACAGTCGCTGTGTTCTCTCACACCTTCTACTTAAGGGGGGTGAAAACCAGAGTTGCTGGCTGGCAGAAAGCCTATGAACCATACATCAGAACGGAGGAAATAGAAATCCCATCGGTGAGAGAAGGAGAACAAGTTAGGGTAGTTGGCGTTAACTTAGAGGAAAAGTATACCTTACCACCTCCCAGATATAACCCCAACAGCCTCCTGAAACTAATGGAGGCAAACCAGATAGGGACAAAGGCAACTCGCGCAGATATAATAGAAACACTTTACGAGAGACGCTACATAACCGGAAGGCAAATTGAAATAACCGACCTTGGCTTCTCCGTGATAAATGTCTTGTCAGCCTATTGCCCAAAGGTCTTATCGGTAGATTTAACACGCGAACTTGAAGAAGCAATGAACCAGATAGAGTCACAGAAAAGGACGAGGCAGGAAGTAATAGTAGATGCAATAGAAAAACTAACTCCAATACTTGAAGACTTTAAACGAAAGGAAAAAGAGATCGGGGACGCCCTTCACGACGCTCTTTCCAAGATACAACAAAAACAATTTCTCCTTGGCAATTGCCCCCTCTGCGGCGGGCAACTAAAAATAATTAGGTCTAGAAAAAGCAAGAAGCGATTCGTGGGCTGCTCAAACTACTGGGGGGGAACATGCAACTTCAGTGCCCCTCTTCCTCAAGCTGGAGTTATTGAACCAACAGGGAAAACCTGTCCCAACTGCGGCTTCCCAACGCTTCTTGTCAGAAGGCCTAGACGTCGCCCCCAAGAACTCTGTGTAAACTGGCAAAAATGTCAGGGGGCCAAATGAAAATGCTGGAAAAATGTCCGATTTGCGGAGAAAGAAAATCTGAGAATAGCCCTTACTGTGAAAACCACCAATTAGCATATGAAAATCTAAAAAAACAATACCAATACTGGAGAGAGGCCCTTCAAATCAGTTGGCAAGAATACTTGCAAAGAATAATAGAGAACAAAAACACTGGACAATGGGCCAGAGAAGTCGCAAAGGACCTGATCGAAAAACAAAAAACCAAGAACTATTAAAAGTAGCTAGCAGAGGAGGGGAAGAAACTGCCCAGAAAAGCATCGGCAAAAATAGTGGGCTGGCTACGGAAAACGGTAGCTTGGTTGCGCAATCCTCCCAACATAGTGCTTATCGTCGCCCTTCTAGTTTTCTTCCTTTTCGTTCTCAGCGGCGGTGTTCATCTTATGCTAAACCCCCCCCAAATAAGCTTCGGCTTCATAAACACAAACATCCAAGACCAATACCTGACGGAGGGTATCGTGGTAGCGATCCTGATATTCATTGGTTTCATGGGAATGGCTTTCGTCTATGAAGCCACAAAAAATGTATATAATCCAAGCTACGCCACAAAACTACTAGCGGTCGGATTAATTTTAACCATAATAGCGGTAATACTCCTCCACTGGCTATTAATACAAAAAGCACCTTGGCTTTTCCGAGCAACACGATAATTGTCCACGTAACCATCCTCCGAGCCCTTATATAGCCGTCTTTCTCCTTAAAAAGGATGAAAGGTATTTTTCGTGGGAGTTCGTTTTATTCTCCAGTGAACGTGTATTTTCCCTCTTGTTTCGCCCAATTGATTGTTTCTGGGTCTATTCTTTTCAGCTCACTTTCGGGGAACATGCTTAATAGTTCCCATCCAAGATCCAGCGTTTCTTCTATGCTACGCTCTTCGTATTCCCCTTGGTTTATGAATCTTCTCTCGAATAGGTCACCGAACTCAAGGTATTTTCTGTCTCGTGGGAGGAGGGCTTCTTCACCAACAACGGCTACCAGCGCTCTAAGGTCAACCGCCTCACTATAAGCATAATATAGTTGGTCGCTAACCTCTCTGTGGTCTTTTCTAGTTCTCCCTTTTCCTATTCCTTCCTTCATAAGCCTACTTAAGCTTGGTCTAGGGTCAATGGGCGGGTATATCCCCTTTCTGTGGAGACCTCTATCAACAATTAGCTGTCCCTCAGTAATATATCCGGTAAGGTCTGGGATCGGATGAGTGATGTCGTCGTTAGGCATGGTCAGAATCGGCATTTGAGTTATCGTTCCCTTCCTTCCTCTTATACGTCCAGCTCTCTCATATATTGTTGCAAGGTCGGTGTAAAGGTACCCTGGATATCCTCTTCTCCCCGGAACCTCTTCTCTTGCGGCACTTATCTCTCTTAGAGCCTCAGCGTAATTGGTCATGTCCGTAAGTATTACTAGGATGTGCATGTTGTGCTCATATGCTAAGTACTCTGCAGCTGTTAAGGCTACACGTGGAGTTATTATCCTTTCGATTGCGGGGTCGTCCGCGAGGTTCATGAAAAGAACAACTCTCTCCAGTGCTCCTGTCCTTTCAAAGTCTGCTCTGAAGAACCTCGCTTCCTCCGCCGTTATACCCATTGCGGCGAAAACGACAGCGAATTCCTCCTCCTTTCCTAGAACCCTTGCCTGTCTAGCTATTTGGACCGCTATCCTATTGTGAGGTAATCCTGCCCCCGAAAATATCGGTAGCTTCTGCCCTCTAACTAGTGAGTTCAAGCCATCTATCACGCTTAAGCCCGTTTGGATGAACTCTCTCGGATATTCCCTTGCATACGGGTTAAGTGGGTAACCATGAATGTCCAGCTCATCTTCGGGAATTATTGGTGGCCCCCCATCTATCGGGTCTCCTGACCCGCTAAATATTCGTCCCATTATGTCTATTGAAACTGGTAGTTTCATCGTTTCACCGGTAAACCTAACAGTAGTATCCTTCGCATCAATTCCCCTTGTTCCTTCGAATACTTGAACTACTGCCTTACCTAAGCCGACCTCTAAAACAGTGCCTCTTCTCGTTTCTCCGTTAGGTAGTTCGATGAGAACTACCTCATTGTAAGACACGTCTTTCACGCCGCTTACTATGATAAGTGGCCCCGTGATCTCAGATATTGTACGGTAATACTTCTGTGTCGAAATAATGCCACACCCCTAACATGGTTAAAGACTACTTGAAAATTGGCGCAATGTTTTTTAAAGCGTTTCGCTACAAAAGCCAGTAACCTCTCGACGAACTTGCTTTTTATTTTTGGAGGAGAAAAAGCTACGTCCCTATAATTGAAGGAGAGTAAAAGGTGTTATGTCCCTAGTCGTTTGCTAATTTCCAGAATTCTACCTCTTCGA
>JAHAWR010000019.1:8717-8895 GCA_018383835.1 Candidatus Jordarchaeia archaeon
CTTTCCTATTTTGATTTTGGGCTTTATGTTCAGCGCTCTTTCCATTACGATTTTCTGCTCTATTCTTGCTACCATCTCGCGTGTTTGTCTCACAGCATCTGGGTTTACGCTTATCGAAGTGGCGCCCATCCTTACTAGGAATTCTAGGTAGTCTGGGTACACGCTAGGAGCCTGCCCA
>JAHAWR010000019.1:8919-10660 GCA_018383835.1 Candidatus Jordarchaeia archaeon
TTCCTGCACATCTTTATAGTATACGCCATCGCTCTGAGTACTGCCAGGTTGCGTTCATCATAAATTTCTTGTACAGATGCGTCGTTTCTATCTACTCCTAGCACCAGCATTGTGAGGTCGTTGGTGCCAAAGGAAACTCCATCTATACCTTCCTCGCAGAACCTGTCTATAAGAAATACACTACTTGGCACCTCCACCATTATCCACAGTTTAAAGTCTGGATCCTTCTCTCGGTCAAGCCCTTCCTCCTTCATTATTCTCTTCACTTCCCTGAAAATCTCCACTGTGTTGACGAATGGAACCATCACCCACACATTTTTCAGTCCAAAATCATCTCTAACCTTTTTTACGGCTCTGCACTCTAGCCTGAATATGTCTGGCTCCTTTACGTACCTATATTGGCCTCTGTATCCTATCATGGGGTTTGGGCCAACATGCCCCGCCTCCAGCTCGTATTTCTCTCCCCCTTCTAAGGCTAGAAATTCATCTGGCTTGAAGTCCAGGAACCTGTAAACCACCGGTCCAGGGTAGAATGCCTCAGCAACCTTTCTAATACCCTCAGCGAACACTTCGACCATCAAGTTTTCTCCGCCTTCCTCTATGAGCTTCCGGGGATGCTTGCCTATGGTCACCATCATGTGCTCTGCTCTAAGAAGTCCAACTCCATCAGCCATAGTATCCCTTGCAACCTTATCAGCGATTTCGGGTATTGAAAGGTTAACGTAGATCTTTGTAGCAGTTGGAATTATCATCTGGGCCACAGAGATTGCTGGAGCTTTGGCTTCCTCCTCAACAGATTTAATTATCCCACGGTACACCAATCCCTTTCCCCCATCAACGGTCACCGCATCCACTTTCGCCAGCACCTCCGTGGCGTTCCCGGCTCCCACAACGCAGGGGACGCCCAGTTCACGCGACACGATAGCTGCATGGCAAGTGTATCCCCCTTCATCTGTAACTATTGCTGCCGCTCTCTTCATAGCTGGAACCCAATCTGGCGTTGTCATCTTTGTGACGAGCACATCCCCCTCCTTGAGCTTATCAATATCCTTAACATTAAGGATTACCTTAACCTTCCCTGCCCCTATCCCCGGTGAAACAGGCAATCCCCTCACAAGCACTTCCCTTTCTCCTACTTCTACTGGTTGCTGTTCTACCATAGTCGATCCCGTCGAGTGTACTGTTTCAGGTCTTGCTTGGAGTATAAATACTCTCCCATCTCTATCAACGGCCCACTCTATGTCTTGTGGCGTACCATAATGTTGCTCTATCTGACGGGCATACTTTGCCAGCTCCCTTATTTCTTTGTCCGTTAAAGCTGGAATATTCTGCCTCTCCTTCGGCACCTCTGCGTGTATCGTTTTCCCGGTCTTGGGATCTCTTATATACTCCACCTTCTTAATTGCAATTTGTTTTTCGAGGATCTCAAGGGTGTTCTTGTCTACGATGTACGTGTCGGGAGTCACAGCCCCACTTACCACTGCCTCGCCAAGCCCCCAGCTAGCCTCTATAAGAATCTTGCCTCTGTCCCCCGTCACAGGATGTATGCTAAACATAACCCCAGCAGCTCTCGCGTCAACCATCTCCTGGACAGCAACCCCTATTGACACATCCTCATGTCTAAAGCCCTTCTCCATCCTGTAAGCTATAGCTCTAGGGGTAAATAAGCTGCTCCAGCACCGCCTCACGCTCTCTACAAGCTCACTTTTAGAGACGTTCAGGAATGTTTCTTGCTGCCCAG
>JAHAWR010000019.1:10693-14470 GCA_018383835.1 Candidatus Jordarchaeia archaeon
CCTCTGTCCTCTGCCGACGCGCTAGAACGTACAGCTACAAGAGGCTCTCTACCAATCCTTCTCGCCAATTCGTCATAAGCGTTTAATATGGCTGACTGCATTTCCTCTGGAATCCTTGTTCCTTCAATCAGCTTTCTTATCTCTTTAGACGCTTCTTCTAGTTGTTTTAAATCTCTAACGTCAATTTCCCTAAGTTTGCTGAAGATCTTGTCTTTTATTTTCGTCTCGGTGATGAAACGCTTATATGCGTATGTTGTCACCGCAAATCCCGGGGGGACAGGAACCTTAGCCTTCGTAATCATCTCTCCTAGGTTTGCACACTTCCCGCCTACAAGCGCCACGTCCTCCTTTCCTACCTCCTCAAACCAAAGCACCAATCTCTCGTTCCTCGACAATATATCACCATCACTGCTATTCTAATTAAGGGGTTACATTTGCTCTTTATATAAAATTTATTTTTATGTATTTCTACGTATGTGCTTCTTGAAAAAAGTGACTCGTCTTTATAGAATGCACTTTATATTTATAATATCAAACGAAAAGACAATTTAATTGTTCTTTTTAATTTAAGATCGTTTAAGGTTATGGGCACCTCATTACCCTCTCTACTTATCTGCTGTCTTTTTGCCTGACGGTGTTCAGAAAGAGGTGCAGTATGACCCCTTTATAGTTGACTACTTCGTGTCTCATGTATTTATTGTCTGTTTCAGGCCATTCGTCGCTTAAAACCTTAAGGAGAGAATCTGCCCCTGACTTAAAAGCTACCTCGATTATTTGTTTCTGCACCTCGGGGTTTGGTCTTATGGAATATATTAAATCGGCTCCCTCGTATAACTTCCAGTTAGGGTTAAATATGTCGTTCACAACTAATCTAACGTTGCTTCTAGTTTTAATACTTTTAAAGTAATCAGGGTTTATGTCTGTCAAAATTATTTCCGCCCTAATCTTTTCTGCTAGCTTGACTGCTACTCCTACTTGTCTTCCGACACCTATTTCAACTATTTTGCGTGCATTACAATACCTTGCCTCTATAAACTCTGCTATTTCACTGAAAAACCTGCACCCCTCCCTTACTAGACTGGAGGCTTAGCCATTTTAACTCTTAGCTCCTCCTCGATCCGCATGATCTCGTTTATTTTCGCCATTCTTTCGCCGCCCATGATCCCTATCTTTATTACAGGGCATTTCATCCCTATTGCTATGTGTGCCAGTGCTGGGTCACATGTCTCACCTGACCTATGAGACGCTACTGGAGTAATTTTCTTTGATAATGCTAGCTCGACTGCCATTCTGGTGTCAGTGAGTGTTCCTATCTGGTTTGGCTTTATTATTACAGCGTTAATAGCGTTGCTTTCAGTCGCTTTCCTTATCCTCTTTTCATTTGTCACGGTCAAGTCGTCTCCTGTGACTATGCACTTTCCTCCTAGAGAAGTCTTCAGCTTCGCGAAAGAGTCAAAGTCTTCTTCGTGAAATGGGTCCTCAAAATAAGCTATCCCGTACTCTTCAATTAGTGATGAAATGTACTCAAGTTGTTGCTCACTAGTCTTTTCAAACCCCTCCTTTCTGTAGACGTATGCTTTCTTTTCACTACTCCAAATTCCTGAAGCTGCGGCATCAATCCCGATCCGGATCTTAACGCCTGTTTCGCCCTCAACTTTCTGAGCCGCCGAGGAAAGTATCTCAAGGGCCTCTCTTACGCTTAGAGGGGCGGCCCAAGCTCCCTCATCGTTTTTCCCAAGCACATATTTTGGTAAGCGCGCCGTCAACATGTAAGACACTTCCCTATGAACCATCACGTTAACATCGACAGCCTCACTAAAACTCCTAGCGCCAACAGGCAAAACCAAAAACTCTTGGAAATCTATTGATTTGCCTTTCGTGTGAACTCCGCCTCCTATTATGTTGCTCAGGGGGAAAGGTGTCTCCAATTGAGCGCTAAAATATTTGCAGAGGGGGATGCCTCTAATGGCTGCTGCAGCCTTTGCTACGGCGACAGAGGTTGCTATCGCAGCATTACCGCCAAGTCTGCTAAAGTTCTCAGTTCCGTCAAACATACGAATAGCCTCATCCACTGATGCTTGATCATCAACACTCATCCCTTTCAGGACATTTGATAATGACTCAATCATATTAATGGATTCATCCACACCCCCCCTAGGAAAGGCTTGTGCTTCAAAGCGTCCAACGCTTGCTCCTGACGGCGCGCATGCGCTTGCAACAGCGTCTCCAGTGTAAACAATTGCCTTTATTGTAGGGTTTCCTCTTGAGTCAAGTATCTTCCGTGCTCTAACCTCTCTGATCTCGCTCAATTTACATCACCTCTCCTCCGAAAAAGCGTGTCTCACCTTGTTCAAGCAAAGAAAAATATTTTTCTCTCCCTTGCAAGTCTTTTCACACAAATGTCCTTTGGATGGTTTTTCCCTATGGCAACTATGGAAGACTTCGATTTTGAAATTGAAAAAATAATCTCTGAAGTTAAAGCAAGGAATGCCAGACGGGTTCTTCTCCAATTCCCTGAGGGGCTTCTTCCTTACGCTACTAATGTGGCCTCGCTCCTAGAGGAGAAGGCAGAAGTGGAAGTGGTGACCTCGCTCGATCCATGTTGGGGGGCATGTGACCTAGCCGATTATGAAGCCTTAACCGTCAAGGCGGACATCCTAGTTCATTTCGGACACGCGCCTTGGCCTAGTAAAACCAAAGTTCCCACATTGTTTGTCGAGTGTTTTTCAACGCGAGAAATTGCAGGGCAAGCAGTTAAAGTCGCTTTGCGTCTGGGGCTGAAACGATTGATTCTCGCGTCAACAATTCAGCATGTTAGAGAGCTTCCCTCTATAAAGAAATCGCTTGAGGACGCTGGCATCAGTGTGTTTCTTAAGTCAGGAAGTAGAAGCGCGCCCTATCCGGGGCAGGTCCTAGGATGCGATTTTTCCAATGTTCACTTGCCAAACGCCAGCACGGTCTTTTTCATAGGGGGTGGTTTTTTCCATGCAGTTGGCATTGCCCTTTTTACTGGCAAACGTGTTATATCCTTAGACCCTTGCACAGGGGAGGCGCGCGACATGACACCACATGTAAAACGTATCCTCCTTGAAAGGTACGCCCACATATCTAGAGCTAAGGCTGCTAAAAAGTTCGGTGTAGTTATCGGGCTAAAGTCGGGTCAAACCCACATTGATGTAGCAAAAAGAATAAAGGAGGAGCTGCATGCCTCGGGAAAAGAGGCGTATTTGCTTGCTATGCGGGAAGTATCTCCTGAGCGCTTCATAAACTTAAAAGGCATCGAAGCTTTGGTTGTAACGGCATGCCCTAGGATCGCAATAGAGGATGGACCACGTTTCCCTATTCCTGTGCTAACTTTAGATGAGATTGCAGTGGTAATTGGGCGAAAGAACTGGGTAGAACTATATCCTTCTCTAGTTGAAAGAGGGGAGGGGGAGAATGGTTAGAGTTAAGCTTAAGCGTAAACACCTCGAGTTGCTTCTCGAGAGCTTAGAAAATAATCCTTCCCCTAAAGTTGGGCTGGAACAGTATCCTACACATAACAGAGTTGCAGCAACTCTTCTCTTCATGGCCGCCTATACTTTCAATGACATTGAAGGGAAAGTTGTCTATGACCTTGGGTGTGGGAATGGTAAGCTGGCTTTAGGAGCCGCTGCTCTTGGTGCGAGGCGAGTTGTTGGCGTAGATGTAGACCCAAGCGTACTAATGGTAGCTAAGCATAACGCCAAGAAAATCGGCGTAGAAGACAGAGTTGAATGGATTTCAAAATCGAAGTCT
>JAHAWR010000019.1:14486-16524 GCA_018383835.1 Candidatus Jordarchaeia archaeon
CGGATACTGTGGTTCAGAATCCACCCTTTGGCGTGCAGAGGCGTTTTAGCGATAGAATTTTCTTAGAAAAAGCCCTTGAAGTCGCTGATGTAGTATACTCTATACATAAGGCAAACTTTAAAGTCAGGCAATTCATTAAGAAATTTGTAGAGGAAAGGGGCGGTTATATTGCCTATCTTGTTAGAGTTGAGTTGCCGATCCCTGCAATGTTCGACTTTCATTCGAAAAAGCTTCACGCTGTGGAGGTTGATGTCTACAGGATTTTGAAAGATAAGCTAAAAGGAGGTGTCTCAGAGTGAGCGGGTCGGAAAGGCCTAAGACTGGCAGCTTCGTTTTGCCAGGAGATTGGCTGGGTGTTATAGAAGAATTCTCGCCGAATGAGGGGACGTACGATGAGGGAGGCGCAATCTTCGCTTCGAACGCAGGAGTAGTGCTCATAGACAAAGTGGAAAGGCGCGTTAAAGTCATACCCTTCGAGTCCCACCCTCTTCTCAAGAAAGGTAGCTTAGCACTAGGAATGGTTGTGAATACTGGTAAGGTTTTAAGCACAGTTGACATTGCGAGAATTGGAGGAAAGACGCTTGCATCCCCATACTCAGGAGTTATTCACATATCCCAGATAAGCAACCAGTTCATCGAAAAGCCATCGGACGCCTTTAAAATCGGAGACATAGTGAAGGCACGCATAATTGAAGTTCGAAGCGAGCTTATTCAGTTATCCACTATCGGCAAAAATCTAGGTGTTGTTTTAGCGTTCTGCTCTAAATGTGGTTCCATACTAGATCCAAAGGGCAATGGCATCTTGATTTGTAACGCCTGCGGTAACAAGGAAAAAAGGAAAATATCGATGGATTATGGTAAATCGAAGATTTAGGAAGGTGAATGTGAATGAAGGTACGTGTGGTAAAACGCACAGAAAACCACTTAGAGTTGGAAGTAGAAGGAGAAGACCACACTTTATGCAACTTGCTAAAAAAAGCCTTATTAAAAGATGAGAACGTCGTTTTCGCAGGATACAAGATTGACCACCCTCTTCTCTCGAACCCAAGGATTTACGTAACGACGAACCAAGGAGTCTCTCCTGAGGATGTCTTAAAAGCTGCCACTGAGTATCTTAAAAATATTTTTAACGAACTCAAAGATTCTCTTTTTAAAGCGCTAAATGAATTTAAATCCCCAGGAGGGTAAAGCAAGCTGCAGCCCCTCAACAAGATCTTATTGAACAAGCAATTTGCAAGAATAGGTGATGGGGTAGTTAACCTGGTATACAGCTTAGCTCTGTTCACCGCAACGGGAGAGGTAAAGGGAACAAAGCTTCCAGGATATGTACTTGCAGCAGCCCTGAAAGCGTCAGGACTCCGCTCCCGTCTGTCCTCAAGACAAGATAGATACAGATTGAGTGATGCTGCAGAAGCCCTGCTAGGATATGCTTGGCTGTCAGGGGCAATAAAGATAAAAGACGCAGCAAACTCTGTCGCGTCTTTAATTAACCCTAAACTCTCTTTCAAGGACAATGTTGAGAACATAGTGTCAGCCTTCACGTTGCTCATTAAAAAAGCCATAGATGCCTTGGAAGAAAAGAAAAATTAAAAATCAGTTACCTATAAGTATCCCCACCAAAAAGGTGATACTTGTTGGACTTCTGCCCAAAGTGTGGAATGCTAATGTACTCCGAGAAAAAGGATGGCGAAATTAGGCTTATATGCAGAAGTTGCGGCCATCAGGAGAAGCCGTCAGTCGATCACAAGGAAAAATTTGTCGTTAAAAAAGAGATAGAACATTCACCCAGAGATAAGACGCTAATTCTGGAGGACGACCAACAATTATTGAAGACGATGCCTACTATGAAGGCCGTATGCCCCAGGTGCGGTAATACCACAGCATACTACTGGCAAATTCAAACCCGGAGGGCTGATGAAGCATCAACAATATTTCTCAGGTGTACTAATTGTAAGCACACGTGGCGAGTTTATTGAGTCTGGTTACTTTTCACTTTTTTACTCTTCGTAAACGCGATAATTTTTCCCTCCGACCCTAC
>JAHAWR010000019.1:16543-19740 GCA_018383835.1 Candidatus Jordarchaeia archaeon
GAAAATATACATCAACCATGACTTATTCCTCCCCTTCAGTTGCCCTTTAAAAAAGGGGGAAACGAACTGTAATGCTTTCGTAGGATCTTGGGCGTCTGTATTTGGAAGAAGGAGGGATATGTCTTGTCTCAGGTTCCCCTAAAAAGAATAGGTCCCCTAATATGGGAGATACCAAAGGACGCGAAGAAGTGCATGCGTGTGCCAGCTAGGATCTTTGCAAACGAGGAACTTCTCGATGGGATGAAGAAAGATCAAACACTAGTTCAAGCTATGAATGTGGCATGCCTGCCAGGGATTCAAAAGGTCTCCGTGGCTTTGCCTGACGCGCATCAGGGATATGGTTTCCCCATAGGTGGAGTTGCCGCCGTTGACTTCGAGGAGGATGGAGTTGTTTCTCCAGGGGGCGTTGGTTACGATATAAATTGTGGTGTTCGTCTGCTCAGAACGAACCTGTTAAAGGATGATGTTACCCCTAAGCTCAAAGAACTGTTAAGCATTCTCTTTAGAGAGATTCCAAGTGGTGTAGGGTCGGAGGGAAAAATTAGGATGTCTTCTTCTGAATTGGACGATGTTCTTGAGTCCGGTGTGAACTGGGCGATAGAAAAAGGCCTCGGATGGGAGGAGGATCGCCTATACTGCGAGGAGGAGGGCTGCCTCAAGAATGCTGATGCCAGCAGAGTCTCTTCTAAGGCTAGAGGTCGTGGGTCTCCTCAACTTGGAACTCTTGGCAGCGGCAATCACTTCCTCGAAGTTCAGTACGTTGAACAGGTTTACGATGAAGAGGCGGCAAAACAAATGAAGCTATTCGAGGGGCAAATAACAGTACTAATTCATACCGGTTCACGCGGCCTTGGCCATCAAATTTGCTCCGATTACCTAAAGATCATGGAGCACGCCATGGGAAAATATGGGATCTCGCTTCCAGACAGGGAGCTGGCAGCTGTTCCTGGGAAAAGTAAAGAGGGCGAGGATTACCTTGCAGCAATGGCGTCCGCTGCCAACTTTGCGTGGGCGAATAGGCAATGCATAACACACTGGGTGCGCGAGTCCTTCGAGAAAGTTTTCTCCTCCTCTTCCGAGGATCTTGGAATACAAGTAGTGTATGACGTAGCCCACAACATCGCTAAATTTGAGAGACACCGAGTTGACGGTGAGGAAAAGGTTCTATGTGTTCATAGGAAAGGGGCTACTAGGGCTTTTCCACCAAGTCATCCTGACATCCCCCAGAAGTATAAGGGAATCGGCCAGCCAGTTCTTATACCTGGAACTATGGGTACTGCCAGTTATGTCTTAAGAGGGCGAGCTGAATCTATGGAGTTAAGCTTTGGCTCTACAGCTCATGGTGCAGGTAGGAGGCTTAGCCGGGCAGTTGCAAAGAAGAGGTTCTGGGGTGAAAAGGTTAAGAATGAGCTTCAAAGGTCAGGAATTCTCGTAGAAGCTGCTAGCATAGTTGTTATGAGTGAAGAAGCGCCTGAAGCATACAAGGATGTCGACATTGTAGTTGATGTCTCACACAAAGTAGGAATAGCATCCCTGGTAGCCAAGCTGAGACCCATTGGCGTCGTTAAAGGGTAAGAAACTCCTGGTGGTTTTCTTTGGGATTTAAAGTGGCTGTAGTCGGAAAGGGTGGCGTTGGTAAGACAACAATTGCAGGCACGCTAGCCCGCCTGCTAGCTAGGAGCGGCTTCGACGTTTTTGCCATAGACGTGGATCCCAGCATGAACCTTCACACCTCTTTGGGCATACCAAAAGACGTTGTCCGTAACATAACTCCGATCTCGGAAATGAGCGACTTAGTGGAAGAAAGAACAGGTGCTAAACCCGGATCAATAAGCGGTGTATTTATCTTGAACCCTAAAGTCTCAGATCTTCCTGACAGGTTCAAGGTGATAGGGCCTGATGGAGTAAAGCTCCTAGTTGCTGGGACTGTAGTTAATCCTGGCAGAGGCTGCATGTGTCCTAGTAATGCTCTAGTAAGAGCTTTAATTTCTCACTTGATCCTAAAGCGAGAGGAGGCCGTGATATTGGACATGGAGGCTGGAGTAGAACATCTTGGTAGGGGGACTGCCAGAAATGTAGACGCAATGTTAATTATAGTTGAGCCTGGAGCTAAGTCTATAACTTTGGCTGAAAAAATAAAGGATCTTGCTTTAAGACTGGGAATAAAGCATGTTTTCCTGGTTGGAAACAAAATTTCGAGCAATGAGGAGAGGCGCTTCCTGGAGGACGCCGCTAACAGAATCGAAATAGAAATCGCTGGATATATTCCTTACGATAGAAATGTTATAGATGCTGACTTAGCTGATAAAGCGTTGCTCGATTACGCACCTGGCTCTCCTGCAGTTCAAGGCATAAAAGACTTACATGACTTCCTTATAAGGAGACTCTACGTATAATCATTAATCGTGTACCTTAGTACTGCAGCAATTCCCCCTAAACTGGAGAGTTGTTCCCCGGCCACATGTTCCTCATTAACTAAAATAATTTCTCCTTTCATTCTTTCAACTATCTTAATTAGTTCCTCCAGTTTTTTTCTCTCGTCGGGTTCAGCGTACCTTATTCTATTTGTCGTAATGAGGATCTTATAGATGGCGCCGTGAAGGGCTGCTTTTTCAACCTGCTCCCTTCCATATGCCACCTTCTCAGGGTTTTTTGCGAGTTGAGCTAGAAGCTCTTCGACAGCCTTTATCTCATATAACGCTCTACTTTCACTCATTACTCTCTCCACAGTTCCTCTCCTAATAACTTCATAGACCCCATTTTCGCCTCCATAACTCGCGTTCTCTAGAATAATTAATGGTTCAAGCTTAGGATAATTGGCAGCTATATAGCTCTTTAAGCGGTTTTTTGTTAGTCCTGGCCCTGCGATGATTATTCTAACTGGGTTAAGCTGCTTTGCATACTGGAGTACACTTTTCGCCACTTTCGAATAGAATGTTTTTAAGCTGTTCTCTCTTTCCTCCTCCGCTCTCTTTCCCGGTATATTTTCGTTAATCCTAGTTAGGGAGGTAAGAGTGAACCTATCAACCGACGCCACTAAAGCCTCCCCCTCCTCAATAGCGACTATAATAACGTGTTCCTCCACGCCCTTAGACGCTTCGTTTATCCTGTTAATCATATACGCTGGCCAATTCTCCTTCACTATTTTTAGTGTTTTCCCAATTTCGACGTTTATCGTGTGGTGTTCTCCTCTAGCT
>JAHAWR010000130.1:0-1699 GCA_018383835.1 Candidatus Jordarchaeia archaeon
CACCTGCAACTCTACCCGTCTGAAGCCAGAAAAGCCTCTCCCTATACTCCGGCGTAGTGTCCATTCCCTCAAACTTAAGGTCGACGAGATCCAATCCGGTCCTCTTGAAAGCCTCCCTGACCTTAACCTTGACTTTCATGCTTGTTTCATCCAGTTGCGTGAAAACATCCTGCAGCCTAAACGATGCTAGAGCATCTATCATGTTCTCCAGTATAAACCCTCTCACAAACTGGTTTACAGCATCCGTCGTGAATGAGTGAGTGCTTCCTACCACTTCTACGACGAAAAGCTTCGGCTCCTCAACCTTAAACCAGAATGTGCCGTGAAACTTGAGTGGCGCCAAGTCGACTGTTTGCCCTTGCCCCCCAAACTTGCCTTGAAACTGAGAGGTCGAAACGAATATTATCTCGGCGGCGAAAGCCGACTTGTCCAGCAGCTGGAGGCGCCTTATAACTCCGGTGAGCAAAGGGAGGTTAGCTGTAGTCAGCTGGTGCCTGCCTGGACCAAACACATCGTAAGCCTTACCATCCCTAAAAAACACTGCCACCTGGTTCTCCCTGACTATGAGGTTTGAACCCCACTCGATCCTGTCATCATGATATCTCCAGACTATTTCTTCCCGTCCACCCTTCCACTCTATAACCTTAGGCATAAAACCACCCTTACCTAAATCCTAATAATATGGTCTTTCCGTTCATTAAACTTTTTATCAATATCGTCGAGAACACGCCGCAACCTGAAAACGTCCCGATAGACGTCCCTGAGGTCGCCTCCCTCCATTCTCCCCTTAAGTTCAAGCACCTCTCTGTAAAAAGACTCAACATCCTCAAGTACTCCTGCATCAAACTCGTAAAGTCTGTCAAGCTCCTTCTCCCTAATTTTTACGGCATCGAAAAAGCCAGAGTAGCCGTAATCCGCATGATTAATCCTCTCAGATACCCTGTCAAGCAGCGCCATAAGCCTATCCATCTGCTCCCAACTTTCACGAAGATCATAGTCAACAAGCATCTCCTGAACCAAACCTAAATCAGACTTGCACTGTTTCAGCCTCGTATAAATGTAGCCTCTAAAAACCTTATCCGTCTCCCTTCTGATCTCCTTGGCCTTGTACCCATGTTAGCCAGCCCGACAAAGGTCAAGGCACATAGCCAGGGACAAGATACATTAACTTTTCCAGAATGCCTCTCTTACTTTGCCTTGAAACTTCACTCCTAACCTTTTCTGCAGTACCTTCATTCTCTTTCTTCCACGAAGTCAACCAAGCTTCCTCCATAACTCAACAAAACGCAATAACGCAGTCAGAGTATAAAAGATTTATAATAAAGTCATTCCTAACCTAAGGACCTAAACAATGACGGGTAGTTCCCGCAGTTATAACGCCATACGTCAACCAGGAGAAGCTTACATTATGGATGTACCTGGACTTGAACCCTGGCCCGCCCACTAACCAAAAAACAAACCATATTAAAATTTTCCCGTCCTGAAGTATTGAAGTGTATCTCCCCTTAAAACTGGCGCATTCTTTCTTTTCAATAATATTCGTCGATCGCCTTCAGGAACAGTCGACCGCTGGCTGTGGGTTACCCTGCATGAGGAGGCGCTCAAAAACGCCGGAGCAAACAAAAACAGATGAACATGCCAACAACTCACGGGCTAACAAAGAAGAACAAATACTAATTAGGTAGTTTGTAGCCTAAAC
>JAHAWR010000130.1:1709-3863 GCA_018383835.1 Candidatus Jordarchaeia archaeon
GCCACAGGAGAAAGTAACAAATATGAAAGCCTCAAACAGTGCCTCAAACGTTGCCTTTATCCAGAACCTAATTTCAACCAAACGAGGCAACCTGTTTCATAACTTTTCTTTCATCCTCCTCAGGATCGCCCAACCTCGGCAACATCACCCCCTCTTAGGTCAACAATTCCTAAAATATAAAAAACACCACACGAAAACAAAAAAATTATAAAGACACAACCGAAATCCTAAACTGGGGGCGGGTGGTCTAGCGGTTATGACATCCTTGAAGAAAGACTTCAAGGGCAGTAAACCGCCCTTACACGGCGGGGGACCTTCTTAGGCTCGAATCCCAGGTTCGAATCCTGGCCCGCCCACCAACACTAAACAATGAAACTTAAAAAAGGTGTTCATTGCATTCCATTCATTATCATCAACACAACTCTTCTCTAACTTTATCAACTACCTAGCCTCCATTTTTCTAACACCATCTAATGCTTTCACTACTTATTACGGATGACCATCTTTAGAAAACAAATTAAAACATGAAGACGATAATGATACTAACTGAGATTTAAAAATTAAAGTAAAGATTGCTCAGCATTCCTCGAACAGAAATAAATGATTGTCCGTCATGCTTCACTGAATAATTTTTTCAATCTCTCCAGCTCAGCTAACATAGCACTTCTCAGCTCAGTAATTGACGATGTTTCAGAAGAGATAGCAACTCCTGAAGCAGGCATAAAAGCTGCTGGAGGAGCCCTTTGCGCTGCTGGAGGAGCTGCTGGAGGAGCCCTTTGCGCTGCTGGAGGAGCTGCTGGAGGAGCCCTTTGCGCTGCTGGAGGAGCTGCTGGAGGAGCTGGCTTCGCTTCTAAAGGAGTTAGCTTCGCTTCTAATAATGGTGCTTCTGCTTGGGCTGCGCCTATGAATACGTCAAAAACTGCTTCTGGCTCTTTTTTGGCGAGTGCTTCTATTTCTGGCGCCGCTATAACTATTTCTTCTTCCTCTGCTATTGGTACTTCAGCGCTCTTGGCTAGTTTTTCTATTTCTTTCTGGATCTTTTTGATTGATGTGATGTACGAGTTATGCATTTTTTGGAAGTTAGCGAAATACTTCTCTGACATGCTTACGAGTGATTTGCATAGGTTTAATACTGCTTTAAGAACCTTCTCTTCCTTTTTAGGCAAAGCTTTCCCCTCAACTTATTTCTTATTTTTTCACTCTTACTTAAAGGTTGCTTTCAACGCGTTATTCAGGATTTTTAATGTTGGTTTTTATATATGAACTTTATCGCAACTCTCTTGTTTAAAACGTTTGCAAGTTATTTTTCCACGTTACCTTAAAGCTTCACGCATTTTTCTCCATATTGCCCCCCTCGGCTTCTGCCATTAATGCTTTAGAGGGTTTTGTGGGGGTTCTAGACTAAGTATGGGTAAGTGTTGGTCCATGCTTAGTCTTTGGGGTTCACAAGCCTCAAAGCCCCTCACGAGCTCATTGGAGCTTACATCAGCCTCTCCCCCCGTCAGGGTGAACCCACCCCACCCCCTCACAAGCCCATCAAAGAGCTTCGGAGACGGGGAAAGACCTCCACCTGAAGATATAATTAAGCATGCGTTAAGCTGCCTATCTATTTTTAATCCGCATTTCTTGCACTCGTAGAGTGCTCCTTTCGGGGCATTAACCATCCCACTGGAGCACCTCCTAGCCGAGTTATAAGGATTTAGAAGCTGGACTCTTGACTTGTAGCTCATCAAACCAATTATAGTTCTCCAATCGCTTTTTGCAATTTTCCTGTTGTGGGTTCTCGACTTTCTGAACATTTTTTCCTTGTTGAGGTCTTCGAAGCCGTGAACGTAACCTTTGAACGTCTCAGCGATCACTCTCGTTACTTTGTGAATGAAGTCCCTTGCCCTGTTCCTCTCCCTCCTCGAGTATTTCTCCAAAACTCTCCTCAAAGACGGCTTCCTCGAAGCCTTACTCTGCAGTCTTCGCCTCTTCAACTCATAAACTCTGTGTACGTGGAAGAGCCTTCCAAGGTCTACCCTTACCCATCCTATTTCTGGGTTGAAGCCGTCGAGGCTCCTCTCATTACAGTCCCACACAATCACTCCTTTCGGCTCCCCAACCCTCTTGAACCTAAAAGTAATGGTTAGGAACTTCTCGTTGAGGATTAGC
>JAHAWR010000132.1 GCA_018383835.1 Candidatus Jordarchaeia archaeon
GCTTAAACCTAAAAGTAATGATCAGAAATTTCTCGTTGAGGATTAGCTCCCCCATCTCCCCCTTAGCCCTACTCCAGAACCAAGCGTTCTGGACATCGAAAACCAAGTGCTCTTTGTATGGTTTAATGCTTATCTTGATCTTACCGTTTTTGTAGGAGTACAGTGTTTCCTTCACTCTGACGAACTTCTTCTTAACGACAGGCTTCGCTCTCGCTCTTCTCCCCTTCGAATAGTTTCTCCTCCAAGACTTTAGTTGAATATGCTTGCTTGATTGCGGAGTCAACGTAGTGAGCGCAGAAAACCCAGTCTCCAAGTAAAGAGTTTCTTAGGTTGCGCTTGAATTCGCTGCTCTTCGGAATTATCGGAATCAACCTTCTCCTCTTGGTGACCTTCTCCTTCCAAGCTATGTTTTTCCAGGTTTCGTCGATCGCTCTCTGTAATAGCCACCTGTAAGCCTCTAAGAACCATTTAACGTCGCAATTATGCTTTACTTTGTAGGATCTAACTTGGTATGAGCTTTCTGACACAGCTAACAACCTCCTTATTATGGCTCTTTATTTCGAGGGTTTTCCAGCGAAGGAGAATGGTTATCAGTTCGTCGGCAACCCCCAATAGTTCTAATATCTTATTTTTTGTCTATTTTTTTATTGTTGGATTGTTCGTGTGGTGGCTTCAGGGAGCTTCTTGGCTTCTTTAAGTGTGTAGAGTCTTTCACTCATTAGTAGCTTATCTATACTTACAACTATTTAAACCTTCCTACTTGGAAACTGCTAACTACGGCTCCACCCTTCGACGGGATGCTTTTAAGGGTTGCTGTGCTAAGCCTAGCTGGGGGGTTCCGCGTGGAGAAAATGGTCTCGGAAGTAGAGGTCAAATGGATTGAGGGCTTTAGGTTAAAGCTCAAAGTTAAAGATTTCCCTGAAATAATGCTCGATGAGCCCCCGGAGATGGGCGGAACGGACACTGGGCCATGTCCCGTCCACCTTCTCGCCGCCTCGGTGGCGAGTTGCCTTCTCGCCTCATACCTCTACTGCGCCAAAAAGGCGAGGGTCAAGTTGAAGGGGGCCAGCGCCACCGCTAGGGCAGAGTCAGAGTGGGAGAAGGGAAGAATGAGGGTTAAGCGCGTCATGGTCGGACTGGAGCTTACGCCCGCAGGAGGGGTCTCAGAGAAGAGGGCTGAGCTGTGCGCCAGCGTATTCAGACAGTTTTGCATAGTCACGGAGTCGGTGACGCGAGGACTCCCCGTCGAGGTCGAAGTGAAAATATCTCAAAATAAGCCTTAACTTCACCTACTACTTCGGGGAGGCAGCCACCTCAGCTGACGACCACCCCTTAAACTCTACCTTCCTTGCCTCGACCCTGTCTAGGAAGGGCTTGACGTCTACGCTGTGCATCTCAAACCCCATCCTGTCTGGGTCTGCTCCAAGCACCAGCGCCACAAGCTGGGATATGTGGATCACTGGGATCGCCTTTTCTATTAGTTCTATGTCTCTGAGAACTTTCTGGTTCTTGTCCAGCACGTTCAAGCAGTAGGGGCATATGACGAGGACTGCCTCGGCTCCCGCGTCAAGTATGCTGTTTATCTTCTCCTCAGTTATGGCATAAGCCATGTTCTTGTGCACCACCTGCTGTATCATCCCGAAGCCGCAGCACTCGTCCTTAGCGGTGTAGTTAACCGGCTCCCCTCCCAGCTTCTCTATTATTTTCTCGGCGAAGGAAGGGTTCTCCCTGCTGTCCAAGCCTTCCTCCTCAAATACGAAGTAGTGGCACCCGTAGTGGGCGGCCATTTTCAATCCGCCGAGGATCTTAACGGTCTTCACAACTATGTCCTCGAGCCTCTTATAGACGAAGTCTGCAAAGTGGATGACCTTCACAGGGGAATATTTTCGGCCCAGCTTTCCAAGGATCTCCTCTGTTCTCGCAGCGACTTCAGGGTCCTTCATAAGCGTGAATGAAGTGTGAAAGGCTGAGTAGCAGCCATTGCACGGCGTCAGAATGTAGGGGGCGTACTCCTTTACCACGTCCATGTTCCTGCCAACTAGGCAGGTGAGCATCAGCGGGTTGGCGAGCGTGCTGAACTCCGGCAGACCACAGCAGCTTTGATCCTCGCTCACAAAGTATCTTACCCCAAGCTTGTCCAAGATGAAGCGCGTCGCCGCCTCTATGCCCGGATAGTTATGGTTGATGAAGCACCCCTGAAAGAGGTAGAACGGCCCATCTGCGGGAATCTTCTCCAGCCACTTCTCATTAACCATTTGCCTCGACTCCTTAATACTTCTCTGAAACTTCCTTAAAGTATCCTTTGCCGGAAAGCAGCTTCCCGACCTCCCCTTCAAAGCCGGTCTCCTCAAATATCGTCTTCAGTTCGCCTAGTGCTTTCTCGGAAACCTTCATAACAGGTGGCAGCCCAAGCTTCTTCCTTAACTTGACCATAGCCTCCTCGGCTCCGGTGGGATTCATCTTGTCGTAGTCGCTTGGAAGCACCGAGACACCATGCTTCAACAAGTTACTGCTGGTTAGAGCTAGAACGCGCAGGATGCCACCTCCATACCCTCTCTCCATAGCCATCCTCCTCAGCCTCATAATAAAGTATGGTATTTCCACCATCGACGGACACTTGCTTGTGCAGTAGAAGCAGTAGAAGCAGTACCAGATCTCCCTACTGCTTAAGACCTTCTCCTCGTTCCCCAGCATTACATCCCTGATTATCTTTCTGAAGTTGTAGGAAGAGGTTCTCGCCGCTGGGCAGGACCCCACGCAGGCCCCACAGGACAGGCACTCCTCAATCCTCTGGACACCCCACCTTTTGGCCTCGTCGAGAAGGCTCCACTTCCACTTGTTCGCGAGAAGGACGGAAACTCTGTCCACCTCACGCATCCTCCGCAAACTTTTCCAGCAGCCTATCCGTTTTACCTCTCTCCACGAGGATCCTCGCCCCCCTCTCTCTGAGAAGCCTCTTCAGCCTCTCTATGGTTTCAACGATACGTTGCCTTACATCCGGCTTAGGCTGAGGAACCTCCTCTTCCTCCCCAACTGCTGGAATTATTGGCTCCCTCTCGATCTTGGGCAGCCTAGCCTTCGGCTCAGGACCAGCTTTTCCTATGAGCTTCCTGAAAGCTTTCTCCCAAGCGTTAGCCCAAGCCATCCCCTTCGGCTTAGTGTACCTCACCTTCACCCTCTTGACCTTGATTATCTTGACGGGGCAGGCGTTCTGGCACGCGCCGCAGAAGCCGCAGTAGTCCGTTATGAACGCTATCTTTGGAAACTTCTTCCTTTCCTCAAGAGTTTCAGGGACAAACCACACGTTTCCCGGACATATCCTCAGGCAGGCCTTGCAGCCTACGGGGTCACACTTGTCTATGTCCGTTATGGAGAGCTCCCCTTCGAACGCCTTCCTGACCGTTATCGCCTCCCTAGGACAGGACTTGGCGCACCACCCACACGTTATACAATTGTCAAGGTTTATTTCGACCTTCCCCGAGACCTCGGGCTTCCTGACCTCCCTCTCCACCCTAGTCTTGCACTCAACCTCTATGGCGTCGTAGGGGCATACCTCCCTGCACAGCCCACAGTAGTCGCACTCCTCCTCCACCACCCTTATATCGTATCCCGGCTTCGGGTCGTTTGGCTTCACGTCCTTCCAGCTTATCTCTATGGCGCTACAGAAAAGCTCACACCTACCACACAACACACACTTCTCCTTGTCGATCCTTATCGTCCCCTCAATTTTCCCAGGAGGCTTCTCGTACCTAACAAGGTCCTCTTTCTTCGGAATGAAGAGGTTAACCTTTATGGCGTCGTTCGGACAAGTGTACTGGCATATGAGGCAGGGGGCGCACTTCTCCTC
>JAHAWR010000129.1:0-3188 GCA_018383835.1 Candidatus Jordarchaeia archaeon
GACGTTGTCGCAGTTTTGAATCTTTGGGTGTGGGGAGCCGGGTTCCCCCCGAAAGCCCTCGACGAGCCCGAGAGGGAAGAGCTAAGTAGGAATGAAAATAGCAAATACCTACATATCCATACTTAGCTCAGAACCCTTCCCGCAGCATGTAGGAGAACTGCTCTGCGTTATATGGGCACGAGCAGCAAACGAAGCCGCTCACTCTGTCATCCGTTGCCGCAATGCTGGTAGCTGCTATCGCCCCCATGCTGAACGCGATAACGAACACCCTTTCTGGCTCAACGCTTCTGAGTGAGGTAATGTGGTCCAGCACGTCGCGCAGGTTTCTAGACCATGAAAAGAGGGAAAAGAACCCTCCGCTGCCAGCTGTCCCCTGAAAGTTGAATATGACGCTTACAAAGCCCTCCTCAGCAAACTTCTCGGCTAGTGCTGAGTAACCTTTCTCCTCAACAGGCTTGGCTTCGCGTGGCAGCCCATGGCAGAAGCACACGGCAGCACTCCCGCCTCCACTGGGAAAGTATGTAGCCCCCCTCAGCGCCACTCCTCCACTAACAATGGAAAAAGCTTCAACTTTCACCGGAACCACTAGCCTTCCCCCCTTTGCTCGCCGAAGTGAAGGTTGTAGATCTCTTCCTCCGTTACAACTGTAAGCTCCACAAAGGATAAGTCCAACCACGCGACCAACCAACATTAAAAAGAATAAAAAGGAGCTTGAGAGGCCTCCTACGCGGAGACTTCTCGAGGTTCAGCCCTGTTTAGTTCATATGTATTCCGTTCGTCTTTCTTCAATAGCTTGCAACTCCTTTTTCCTCGCCACTGAAGCGACGAATCTTTCTATTATTTCGCCGTAGAGTCTCACCGCTCCTTCTTGAACTGAAACTGTTGCGACCGGAGGGTTCTCGGAGTCTATGGGTGCAATTAAAACCTCTTTGTCGTCGATCACCGCACCCCAGAACGCTGCATCGGAGCACCAGTAGATTTCTACGTTGTTTAGGAGTGCAAGCTCCCTCAGAACCGGTAGCTCCACAGCCACTTGTACTGCCACCTTCACCCTGACCCCGTCCCCGACATGCTTCACGGCTTCCAGAACTTCACTGTTTGGTTGAGGTAGTACTAGTGTGGCGGACTTCTTCGCCCGGTTCAGCATGGAAACCAGCTGCTTGGCGATGGCGTCCTTGCCCGTAATAGTCCATGTACCCGTGTAGACGGGGGTGACGTCGAGCGAGCGGTGCCATATGTCCTCCAGAACTTCGGCTCCTTCTTCTATCTTGAGTACGGTGTCCTCCATAGCCTTCCTAGTTCTCCCAACGGCATCCTCGAGGCTGCCCGCTGCACCGTCGAGCTCACGCACCACCTTTTGGTTTATGGCCTCCCTTCTCCCGGCGACCTTCCTTTTGACCTCTGCAAGCTTAACGTCCACCTCCTTCTTCACGTTCTCGACCAGCGCTTCGCCCTCCTTGTCGTACTCATGTGCTTTCTCCTGCATGATTAGGGAGGCCTTTCTGCGTAAGACGAGCACGCTGAACTCGACGAGCCTAACGGCTTCAACAGCCCCCTTGGCGTAGGACATGAACAGTTCCCCAACATCTTTAGCGTAGGACATGAGTGATGAGACAAGCCCACTCACAAGACTTTTAAACTCCTCGAACATGAAGGAGAGTATGGTGTTCATGGTGTCCTCGCATCCTCTCGTGCTCCTCAAGAGTGATGAGTTTATCTCGTTCGTAATCTTGGTCTCGAATATCTCTGGGAACACGCTAAGCCTCTCCTCGACCTCCTTCCTCAGCCCCATAAGGGCGTTCTGAATGTTTTCACGTTCCTCCTCGAGGGTGCTGACCGTGCTCCTTTTAACCTCCTCTTCAACACGCCTCAACACGTCCTCTTCAACGGCCAGTATTTGGTTGTAGACTTCATGTAAAGAGCTCACCAAGCTTGAAACCTCACGCGACCAAGCCTCCAGAGCTGGCCTGACCTTTGAGAGACTGACCCTCTCAAGGGGGGAACCCTTCACCCTGCTGAGTGATTCAAGGTTCTTCGCGATAACAGAGACCTTGCCAACCAACTCGTCCAGCTTAGAGAGAAAAAGCTTGGCGATCTCCATCTCCCTTTGAAGGCCGCCAGTAACTATGTGGGTAAACCTCCTCCCACTGGATTGGAGAAGACCGCCGACCCTAACCGCCACACCCTCAACCAGCCAGCTTGCCTCAACCTCCTGCTTCTCGACGAATTCCCTCAGCCGCTTCATCTCCTCCCCAATCATCTCCCCGAGAACACGCACCAGCTCCTCGACTTCTTTAACATGCGCCCTGTAATGGTTTTCGAGCAGATTCTTAATCTGAGCTGCTAGTCCATCAAGACGTCTAGCAACATCACTTTGGAGGGCGCCTATAAGCTTGATCTGGGCATCAATGATGGTGCGCGCGCCATCATCAACGCGCCTCAAAAACTCGCGCATTATCTCAGAAAGAGGGACAGCACTGCCCTCGAAGCGCTCAACATCCCTCATTTTAACCATAAAGGTTGACAGGAGGGACTCCAGTAGCTCCTCAACCGAAACTACAACCCCCCTCAGGACATCTCCTCCCTTCTCCACAATCTTCCCATACTCGCCGGCGACGGAGTCCAGCAGGGATTTTACGTCCTCCACAGCACCTCCAAGCTCGTCAGAAACCCCAGACACGATCAGCTTCGAAAGGTCGCGGAGACGCCTAGATGCCTCCTCGAACGAGGACAAAACCTCGTTCTTAAGAGCATGCAAATCCCTTCCGGCCCGCTCGTAGAGCTCAATGAAAAGCTCCAAGAAGGGCTCGAGCACAACATAGCACTCGACGGAAGATGGGAGCCTGCGCAGGAAGCCATGCTCCACAAGCCGGTCAACAGCATCCCTGATAGCCTCCGGGGGAAGCGATAGGTGACACGCCAAGTCGTAGATCGAAAACTCGCCGAGCGACAGCGCCGCCAAGTAAACATTGATCTCCCCTTCACTAAGCCCAAACTGCCTTAGTAGCTCCTTCGAGACAGGCTTTAGAGGCATTCTCCCACCCAGAGTTGCGCCCATCACTTATAAGGAATTCAACTGGTAATTAATTTTTCTGGAAAAGCCGCGTGGCCTCATCGCCGTTTTCACAAGAATTAATAAGGAGGGGGGGAGGAGGGCGTGTTGGGAGGAGGGGAGAGATTAGACGGCT
>JAHAWR010000129.1:3206-3919 GCA_018383835.1 Candidatus Jordarchaeia archaeon
TAGGAACAAACTGGTATATAAATTTTTCCAGAAAACTCCCCTATTTTTGATGAGTATACATTACTAAAAATTAAATGTTGAGAAAATTTTAATGGGAGATTCGATAAAAAGGAAAATCGGGGCAACACGTTACAAAGAGAAAATCATAGCTGCTCTGCGCTGTCGATGCGAAATCCACAAGAGGAGCAGTAAAGGGGGTTGGAGCTGAACTCCGCCCCGCACCTAGGGCAGACGACTTTGACGAAATGTTCCTCGTCCGTCCCAACACTGCGTCTTGAAGTTAATAGTTTCGACGTGTAGGCGCCTAGGCCAAGCGCTAAGACGGCCAAGAGGTATCCTGCAACATACGTTAGAAGAGGGTTGGCTTGGAGGGCCGTAAGGAGGAGCCAAGCGTACGAGTGCCTAGTGTTAAGCCCCCAGAGGAAGACAGATACTATGAAAAAGAGGAAGAGTGAGGATGACCGAAGGGTGCCGCGTGGGTCTCCGGAGGCAAGCGTGAAAAGGAATCCTAAGGACAGAGGAAGAGCACTAGTGCCCGTACGTCAATGGGCGGCGTAGAAGGGGAGCTGCTTGAGGAGGAGCACTGGCGGAACCCGGCTTATAGCCGTAGTTAGCAGTTTCCAAGTAGAAACTTTAAATAGTTGTAAGTATAGATAAATTACTAATGAGTGAGAGACTCTACACGCTTAAAGAAGCCAAGAAGCTCCCCCTTA
>JAHAWR010000133.1:0-1308 GCA_018383835.1 Candidatus Jordarchaeia archaeon
TAGATTTTGGGTTTTAAACTTGTTTTCCCTTTTGGGGGGTACGTGCATGAAGAAGCTGAGGCTCAGTGATATTGAAGGTGTGGGTGAGAAGATTAGAGGCAGGCTTATGGAATTTTTTGGCTCTGAGGAGGAGGCGGTTAGGGCTATTTTGGAGGGGAGGGTGGTGGAGATTGCCAGCGTTCCGGGCGTTGGCTTGGGTAAAGCATATAGCATAGTTAGGAGCGCTTGGGAGTTGGTTGAGGGTGTGAAGTGGGATAGTGTCCTTAAGACTGACGGAGTCAAAAGGATTTACGAAGACCTGTTAAGGCTAGTCCAAGAGCAGGCACAGACGGAGTATGCCAAGCATAAATTGCGCTTGTTCTGGCCTTACCCTGCTTCTAAGATTGGGAGGGTAATGGAGCGGCTTGAGGTTTTCTCGGAGGCGAAGAGAGTAGTGGAGGCTACAAGCTCTGAAACTTTAGAGCGGATTCAGACGGCTTTACGTAGACTTAAGAACTTCGGGAAAGCGACGGCAAGAAAGGTTAAGGGGAGAGTCATCGTTACGAGGAGTGAAGCTGAGTACGCCAAGTTGAAGGGGGCTGGCGTGGACAGGTACTGTAACGTCTTCCTAGTAGGAGAGGGGGAGAGAATTAGGGATTACGCTGAGGGGTATGAGTTAGCAGTTCTTGTCGGAGAGGCCGGGGAGGAAGATTATGCTGACAACTTGGTTACTGTTCTTGGCGGGTGGAGAATAGAGGATCTAGTGCCAGAAGTTATTATTTCATTTTACGCTGAGAATTATGAGACTGTGGAGGCTATCTGCGAGTTAGCTGAGGCCGTGTTTGATTTGCCGGGGGCGAAGCATTTAGATGCGCTGAGGGGGGAGCTGGACGGGGAAGCTTTGAGAAAAGTTAAGGAGTTAATTGGAAGAATTACTAGTGAGGGAGATGTAGCTCGGGGGGTTGACCCTGAGCTGGACAGGTACAAGGAGGCGCTGCGGAGGCTTAATGTAGCTGTAGCCGAAATTGAGGCGTGGGTTAACGAAACCATAAGGAGCAGGCTTGCGGAGAGTGAGGCGAAGCTGAGAGGAGAGCAAATAATAAAGATACTTGAGGAGGCTAGAACTGCGACGCTGGAGGCGGGCAAACTCAGAAGCTACTTACCGCCAGAAGTGGATGAAATCATAACTCACACTATAGCCGAGGGCGAGAAGAAATTCTGTGAGGCTTTGAGGATCTCGGAGAAGGAGGTGTTGTGGCTTGAGGGATTTTTCCCTGAAGAGCCGGCGCTACCGGTGTCCATGATTCCTAGGAAGGTTTCGGAGCTTGA
>JAHAWR010000133.1:1332-3847 GCA_018383835.1 Candidatus Jordarchaeia archaeon
AATCAAGAAGTACAAGGTTTTGCGTGAAGTTGCTCGCAAGCTTTCAGAATGCATGGATGCAGTAAAGAGGGGGTTGCGGGCGGCCTTAGAGTTAGACCTCTACTTTGCTGTCGGCCTTTTCGCGAAAAATTACGGCCTCAACCCTCCGAGAATCGTTGAGGGAGCTGGAATCTTCTTCAGGGATGGAGTCAACCTGTTCCTCAAAAGGAGGGAGCTTGAGGGGGGAGGGGTCGTGGTTCCAGTAAGCTACGTGGTCGGGGACGTTGGAGTTAGAAGTGACGAAGTCGGAGGAGAAAGAATTATAGTGCTTTCCGGTGCCAACTCTGGGGGAAAAACCACTCTCCTACAGCTCATAGCTCAAGTCTGCATCCTCGCCCAGATGGGATTCCTTGTACCCGCAAAGGATGCAGTTATTGGTCCGTTCGAGGAAGTATACTTCTTCGAAAAAACGCAGGGAATGGTTTCAGCAGGCGCCCTTGAAACCACACTTAAGAGGTTTGCATCTATAGCTTCAACTAGCACGTCTAAGCTTGCTCTCTTCGACGAGCTGGAAGCGATGACGGAGACAGGGGCAGCAGCCGTTATAATTGCCAGCCTCCTAGACTTGCTGGGAAAGCAGGATAGGACTTGCGTTGTGGTGGTCAGCCACCTCGCGAAGGAGATAGTATCTATGGCTGAAGGTAAAATCCGCGTCGACGGAATAGAGGCAAAGGGGCTCGATGAAAAATATAACCTGATAGTGGACAGGACGCCCAAGTTTAACTACTTGGCTAGGTCAACCCCGGAACTCGTACTGAGGAGGCTTTACCAGTTATCGGAAAGCGAGGAGAAAAAGGTTTTCGAGGAGATGCTTAAGAGACTGAAAAAACTACTTTGAACCTACTTGAAGGGTAGGAGGCGAAAACTATTTTAAGACGGTTATCTCGATGGGGCTCCCTCTCTTTAAGCCGAGTAGCTTGGCAGCATTACCCTGATTGACTGCAAGCTCCAAGAAGCCATAGCTGTCTAAAACGAAGACGAAAGATCCTGTTGGAACATATCCGTATGACTTTTCGAGGGGGGCTTCGACTGTTCCTCCTTCGGTCTCCGCCCTTAACAGTGTTCCTCGCTTTAATCCTAGACTGTGGATATCCTCGGTGGACACGTTTGTTATTATGTTTCCGAACCTGTCAACGTGCAGAGCCTCCGCTACTATCTTGGATCCACGCACCTGCACTCTAGGGAGCGGCATCTTCACGTAGTCGCTTATTTTTGGTCCGGCGGAGCTAGGTGGCAGCCCGTTAGCGATGTGAGCAGCAACAGGCGAGAAGACTGTGAGTCCATGGAAGGTTTCAAACGGTAGGTCTAGAAGCAAGGACTTGTTGCGGATCTCGTAGACTCCCACAACCCCCTCTTTTTCCATCAAGAGGCTGAACAAGCCATTATCTGGTCCAACAGCCACGTGCCTTTTCGTCTCAACAACTATCCCCCTCCTTTCTGTTCCGACGCCAGGATCAACCACGCCCACAAATATCGTCCCGTCGGGGAAGAACTTTGCAGAGGAGGAAAGGAGGAGGGCGCCGTGTAAAACGTCGAAGCTGTCGACCTCGTGGGAGAGATCCACTATGTTCGCGTCAGGACATATAGAAAGGATCACGCCCTTCATTGAGGCTACAAAAGCATCTCTGAGACCGAAGTCGGTCATAAGCGCGATTACTTTCTTCAAGACGATTAAACCTCCTAGCCTAATAGGGGGGAGAGAAAACGTTTAAGGTTAACTAGAATAGTGAAATGTGAACCCTAAGAAGGGGGCTGCAATTGTGAAGAGTAACAAGGATAGAGGATTGTTCATAGGGCGCTTCCAGCCGTTTCACTCAGGACACCTCCACGCTGTTAAGACCTTGCTAAACGACGTGGAGGAGCTTATAATAGGAGTTGGCAGTGCGCAGTACAGCCACACGCTTAAGGATCCATTTAGCGCCGGAGAACGAATCCTCATGATAAGGCTTTCATTGGAGGACGATGGGGTTCCGGCGTCACGTTACCTCATCATTCCGATACCCGACCTGAATGATAACCGCCTGTGGGTTGCACACGTCGTCTCGCTTGTCCCCCCCTTTAGAGTGGTCTACTCGAATAATAGCTTAGTGAAAGTGCTTTTCGAGGAGGCGGGATACGAGGTAAGGCCCGTGCCATTCTATCATAGGGACAAATACTGCGCTACGAGAATAAGGGAGAAAATAGCTAAAGGAGAGGAGTGGAGAGACCTAGTTCCACCGGCAGTTGTGAAAGTTATAGAGGAAGTCAGGGGGGTTGAGCGGATAAGAATGGTGGTTGAGGGGGAACACCACTAGAGGTGATAGAAAGTGGTTTTTGCATCCGTGGTGGAGTGGAAGGGGAAATTTATTGCTGTGTCTAGGGGGAGGCACGGGCTGCTAGCTGCAACTCTTCCGTGCAAGAGCCCTGAGGAGGCTAAAAAGAAAATAATGGAGGTTGTGACTGAGGTAGAGGTGTGGGGGGACAGCGTCTGTAAGCA
>JAHAWR010000131.1:0-2265 GCA_018383835.1 Candidatus Jordarchaeia archaeon
ACCTATAATAACTGATAACAAAAAGAGGTGACAAATAAAGATGGATTATATTTTAGAAATTTTTAAGTAGCAGTCATTGGCGGATATGCTTTTATGAGGTTGCCTCTTCATCTATCATAAAACCGCAAAAAGTTTTTAAATATTCAAACTCTTGTCCTTTCTCAACCACAATACGGAGAATGTAACCTTCATTAACTCTTACTAAAGCTCTTGAAAGGGTGGACAGGGTTGGGCAAGGTTACCGTTGAAGCTCTAGTTGAAGGAGGAAAAGCATCAGCTGGCCCCCCAATAGGGCCAGCTTTAGGGCCTACAGGAGTGAATCTCTACCAAGTAGTCCAAAAGATAAACGAGTTGACAGCTAAGTTCAAGGGCCTCAAGGTTCCAGTGAAGATAACGGTTAATACGGATGACAAGTCCTTTGATGTGGAGGTTGGTGTTCCACCCACGTCCGCTTTAATCCTTAGCAAGCTGGCGAAAGAGAAAGCCACTGGAAATCCGAGAAAAGAGATTACAGGCGACATTTCAATGAGGGACATAATTGAGATAGCTAAGATGAAGAGCAGCCAATTGACGGCTAGATCTCTGGCTGGAGCTGTGAGGACGGTGCTCGGAACATGTGTCTCAATGGGGGTTACGGTAGAAGGTAAGGATCCGCGGATTGTTCAGAAAGAAGTATTAGAAGGAAAGTATAATGGCCTCTTATCCGAGGAATGATCACCTTTCCCTTTAAATGCCAAAAGTTGAGGGACTTTCCATGCCTGTTGACAAGAAGGAGTTAATTAAAATATTGAAGAAAATTGAGGAGACTTCAAAGAAGAGAAACTTCACAGAGTCTGTGGAGTTAACAGTTAATTTTAAAGACATCGACCTTAAAAAGCCTGAAAACCGTATAAACACAGAGTTAGTTCTTCCAAATGAAATCGAGGAAGAGGCAAGAATATGCGTTATTGCTTCAGGAGAGTTAGCTGTGAAGGCTAAGGAGCTCAACGTAAACGTCTTAGACAAGGATGAGCTCCAAGGCTTAACGGGCAATAAGAAGGCTATGAGGAAGCTCGCCAAATCATTTGATTTTTTCGTTGCTTCAGTTGATCTTATGCCCCTCGTAGGTCGAATACTTGGCGCTGTACTCGGCCCTAGGGGGAAAATGCCTAAGCCTATCCCTCCAAATACAGATTTGAAATCAATAATTGAGAACTACAAAAGAACTGTCAGATTAAGGATGAGAGATAACCCCTGCCTTCATGCTAAGGTCGGTGTTAGGGGGATGGATGAGGAAAAGTTGGCCGAAAACATAACCGCAGTAATATCATTTCTTGAGGAGAAACTTGAGCGGGGACCTAACAGTATTAAGTCTATTTATGTGAAGACAACGATGGGGTCGCCAGTTAGGGTGCCATATGTAAGAGGCAAGAGGTGAAAGAGGGTGCAGGTTGAGCTAACAGCCAGAGGGAGGCCCGTTTCAGAGCATAAGGTGAGAAAAGTAGAGGAAATCCGGCGCCTTATGGAGTCTTATAATGTGATAGGCGTCGCTAAGATAGAGGGTATAGGGGCTAAGCAGCTTCAAGAGTTAAGGAGCAAGCTGAGGGGGCAAGCCCTAATAAAAGTGGAGAAGAACACTTTGGTGAAGAAGGCAATAGAAAAGCTCGCTGCCAATAAGAAGGAGATAAATCAGCTTGAAAAACATATTAACGGGCCTATAGCACTCATTTTCACCAATATGAACCCGGTTAAGCTCAACTTGATACTCGAGAAAAGCAAAACTAGAGCGCCAGTTAAGCCTGAGACGATTACCCCTATCGACATAGTTGTTCCAGCTGGGAACACTGGCCTCCCTCCAGGGCCTGTGATAAGCGAGCTTGGAAGCGTGGGACTGCCTACGAGAGTGGAGTCGGGCACAATATGGATCGCCAAGGATACCCTTGTAGCGAAAGCAGGAGAGGTTGTTTCAAAACCTCTTGCAGACGTACTGAGAAGGCTGGGAATAGAGCCGCTAGAGGTTGGCTTATCCTTGCTTGCAGCCTACGACAGTGGAATAGTGCTCTCAGAGGAGAACTTAAAGGTTAATATCCAAGGAGTTTTTGAGGAATTCAAAAGGGCGCACGTGGAAGCGCTTAACCTTGCAGTATCAGCTCGGATAACAATTCCAGAGGTAATGCCGTTAATTCTCCAGAAGGCACACCTAGAAGCGTTCAACCTTGCATTAAATGCCGTCGTGCCTGTCACCGAAGCCTTACCGCACATCTTAAGGCTTGCTGAGAGCAGAGC
>JAHAWR010000131.1:2276-3852 GCA_018383835.1 Candidatus Jordarchaeia archaeon
CCGCCATAATAGCAAGCAAGAGGCCTGACGCGGTGCCTGAAAGTATCCTCAGAGCGCAACCAAAGGTTGAGCAAACTCCTCCTGAAAAGAAAGCTGAGGAAAAAATGGAAGAAGCTAAAGAGGAGGTCGAAGGCTTAGGAAGTCTGTTTGGTTGAAAATGTGAAACCTTTAAAAGCACTTCTAAAGATTAAGACTGGTAAGAGGTGAACTGAAATGGAGTATGTGTATGCTGCAATGCTCCTCCACCGTGCTGGAAAAGGCATAAATGAAGAGAACATAAAGAAGGTTTTATCTGCAGCGGGGATCTCGCCTGATGAAGTAAGAGTCAAGGCGCTAGTTGCCGCCTTAGAGGAAGTGAATATAGACGAAGCCATTAAGAGCGCTGCGCCTATGTCTATGGCCGCGGTAGCCGTACCTCCGCAGGCAGAGGTAGCAGCAGGTAAAGAAGAAGAGAAGAAAGAAGAAGAGAAAGAGGAAAAAGAAGAGGTGTTGGAGGGGCTGGGTGCCCTTTTCGGCTAACCAAGCAAAACTTGCCCCCTTCAACCCCTTCCTTCTTCTAGCCTTCCCAAGGAATTACGGAGCAATTCACGTGCTTTTTCAATCGCCTCATCAATTTTCTCGACGAGTTCCCCGCCACCCATGGCGATTTTTCCCTTTCCCCCACCGGCTCCACCTACTACTTTTGCCACTTCCCTGACGATTGCGGAAATATCTACATCCACGGCGTCTCCTCTCATTCCGACAACTTCGACTTTTTTACTTTTTCCTAGAAGTATCACTACAGATTTTATTTCTTTCTTAACTATTGAGTCAGCTATTTTGATGAGCGTCTCCCTGTCAGTGTCCACTCTTCCTACAACGGCAACGCACCCTTCTATGGTTACACTCTTCTCAAGAAGGCTTTTAGCTTCCCTTTCAGCTAAGTACTCTCTGAGCCTTTCAATTTCCTTTCCCCGCTCCTTCCATTCCTCAAAGAATCTTTCAGCGGTCTCCAGGATGTTTTCTCTTGGAACTTTAAAAACCGACGCTACGTCACCCACTAACTTATCTGTGTCCTGTATGTAGCGAAGCGCTGCCTCGCCTGCTTTAAACTCCAGTCTGACAGTCCCATCCTGTATCCTTTCAACTTTCACTATCTTAATGGTTCCAACTTCTCCAGTGTGGTTAACATGTATTCCTCCGCATGCTTCCACATCCCACCCTTCAATGTCGACTATTCTAAGTTCACCGCCGGGTACCGCTCCCCCCTGATAGATTGTAAAGCCAAACTTAGTTTCAGCTTCGTCTCTAGGCATAACGTACTTATTCACCCGGCGGTTCTCCATCACGATACTGTTTGCCAGCTCTTCTATTTTCATGACCTCCTCTCGGCTTAGGGGCTTATAGTGCGTTATGTCCAGCCTTGCTTCGTCAACCCTCTTCTCTGCTCCTGCTTGCCACACGTGGAAGCCAAGCACTCTTCTCGCAGCACCATTCAAAATGTGAGTTGCCGTGTGATGTCTCATAAGGGCGATCCTCCTCTCCCAGTTCAGTCGTCCCTTAACCTCTTGCCCCACGTGAAACGCAGCTGGATTAC
>JAHAWR010000134.1 GCA_018383835.1 Candidatus Jordarchaeia archaeon
AGGTTTTTGGTTTGTTTTTGTGTTGGGGTTGGCTGGGGTGGTTGGTGGTTGTGTGTTTGTTGTTTTGTTTTGTTGGGTTGCTTTTTGTTTTTTGTTGGTGTTTTTGGGTTTTTATTGATTTGGTTTGTATTGGGTGGCGTCTCATGGGGTGGTTTGCTTGTTTCTTTTGATTACTCTGACCTTTCTCTTCGTTGCTGAAGTGTTGCCGTTGTTGTCCGTCACCCTTAGTGTTGCCTCGTATGTTCCAGCCTTCTGGTATGTGTGGATGCCTATTAGGGAGGTTGAGGTGGTTCCGTCCCCGAAGTCCCAGACTACTTTGAGCACTACGCTTTCAGGCGCCGTGAAGACTGTGATGTGGAATATTGCTGGGTGGCCTTTGACCACCGGGTTTGGTGTGATAGTGAAGTGCCCTGATAGTGGGGCTGCATTAGGCTTCCGGGTTGCGGACTCCTTTATGTCTTAGCTTGCCGTCTGCCTCCCTTATTTCCCTCGCGGGGATCTCGTGTATTCTGTCTATGATGTGTATGTGCGCTTTGAGGCTTCTCTCTAGTTGCTCGGGCGTCATCTTGTCGGGGGTATCATAAACCGTGTGGTACCATATGGGTTTCCCTATGAGCATGATGGGGGACTCCCGGCCCTTATGAAGGGGCCTAGGTTGCTTACCGGTAGGGCTCTAGCCGACACGTAAGCTGCCGGTAGTAGCCCATACTTTAGGGTTGCCTCCAGTACAGGTGGTATTAGTGATGGGTTGTCCGAAATGAAGAGCCCCCTCTTCTCGTCTGTTCCTGTTTCTACTGTGCCTCCGTCGTCGTCATCGGCATGGTTACCACCATTTCATGCTTAACTTGTATTTGTTGAAGTTTTCATTTTTTTCCGGCTTCCGGAAGATGAACAGGTGTTCGTGGTATATTAGGAGGAAGTCCGTCCAGTAACGTTTCCCCTTAGGTTTCTCAACCCAGCACTCCTCCGCCGTCTTAGCTAATCCAGCCCATTTTTTCACGCTCTCCTTAACGTTCCACTGGCACTTTATGATGTCCTCCCGGAGTATGAAGCCTGCGTCGAGGAACTGTTGCATAACGCGGAAGGCTATGGGAACGTAGTGTCTGTGCCTCCTCGTGTCGCCGATTAGTATGGCGCAGAACCTTCCGGGCTTAAGAACCCTGAAGCTCTCCTCAGCCACCTTCCTCATACCCTCAAGATACTCCTCCAGGCTATGAACCCGGGAAAGGTCACACTCGTTCCTCCGCTTAGAGTACGGGATTATGTTGGCGTAGGGTGGATGCGTGGCTACCAGATCCACGGACTCGTCCTCTATCAGGTCGAGGCTCCTAGCGTCGCCGTGGTAAACCCTTATCTCCGGCTCCCTCCAGTCCGAGTCGGGCGAGTTGTAGCTGAAGTTTAGCCTGTCAAGTGTCAGTATGCAGGCCTCATAGTTGACGTCCACGCCGATGGCGTTCCTGCCAAGAAGCCTGCACTCAACGAGGGTAGTCCCCCCACCACACATCTGGTCCAAGACAAGCTCACCAGGCCTACTGTAGCGGAGTATCACGTTGCGAGCCACCTGAGGCGCCCAATTCCCCCTATAGTTCCCCCTATGGGTGGCCCAGCAACCTCTATCAGGGAAACTCCAAACAGTTGTAGCCTCGAGGCTGAACCCGCTAGGCTGATAGGCCTCAACCCTGTGAGGCCCGCCAATACGAATCCTCGCCCCCTCAACAACGACCTCTCCATGGGACTTAACGTACTCAAGATACTCGTCGGAAGTCACCAAGCGCATCTTCACAATAAACCTCCTCCCACCAAACCTAAATCGTCGAAGACTATAAACATTAAACAATAGCGCCCTAGAAGCTTATTTACTTGGCTCAATTAGCTCCGTTTCGCGGTCCTAATTTTAGGGTATGTTTATTTGCGTTTGGATGGTTTGAATGGTTTCAGTGTTGGTTTTAGGAATGTTTAACTGGCTTCCCGGGCGGACTACGTTAAAGAAGACTTGGTAAGAAGGTTGACAGAGGATTGCAGGAAAGCCTCCTTGATAGACTGGGGGAACATAGTTTTCATGGAGGCGGGATCATCGATGGAGATGTCATCTTTGTCCGTGTCGAGAGGGGGTTCGGCGGCTCATCAGGATGAATATGGGCTATGAATGGTGCGAGCAGGATGGTAGACCTCATACTGCACGTTGGGGTTCCCGCTTACCTGGTGGATGAACTTAAACCGCCCCTCGAAAACGTCCTCTACTTCGGCGGGGCAACGTGGCAATCGTTCTTCCGAGAAGGTTGACCGGGAATGGAGGGGCATCCATCCACTCGTCAAGCACTTTAACGGCGAGTTCTTTAGGGATCCGTCGAAAATGGTTTTCGGCTCCTCCCCACTATACAACGTTTTCAACTCGATAAACTCGGTGATAGATGGGGACGCCGCCAAGAAGATCGGTTACAGCGGCTGTCGAGACGTAGCCCGAACATCTTGACGGTGAGGCCTGTGGCGTAGCCCCGCCACCCGGTTAAGCGGCAAGGGGAGGCTGTCTGCGACCTATGCGGGGGAAGCTTCAATTTGGTGATAGGTTTTCGTGACCTCTCTCGCGGCGTCTCCTTCTATTTGATCCATTTCGATTTCAGGTGATGATGGCCTTCAGAGCCTTGTTACTGCCTTTCACAAGCAAGAATGCGGCAGGAGGCCTTTCAATTGTCACATCTAAACTTGGCGAGATGAGTCAGCGAAGCGCCTCCAACATACGCTTTCACAAAGCCTCTAGCATGCGAGAGGCTGGAATCAGTTGTTAACCCTCTGGTTCGAGTAACCAGCTACGTATTTCCCCTAGTTTCTGCTCATTATATCTGAGACATATCTCTTCCCCGCATTTCTTTACTTCGACAACTGTCCTCTCCAAACCAGAGTGGGCGAAGAAGTTTCTCTTCGGATCCGATGTTCTCGGAGGCCCCTTTTCCCCTCCCTCCCCCCGGAACAGGTCTTTCAGAGGAGTCCATTCTCCATCTTGGATTTCATTCTTCTTATTCTCTATCTCGTTCAGGTCTCTTTCGAGAAACCTACTGTTGAGCGACAGGCCCAACATATTGTAAATTTGAGTGAATTTCTTTTTTAATTCGGTGACGCTGGCCAATTTATTTCCCCCCAGCCCACCCATCTCGTTGGATATCCATTTGAATAGGGCTATTGAATAGAACAGGTTGAAGAGGTCCTTCCACTTTAAGTTGGTGACCGTGACAACGTATTCGTTTTGTTTGCTCTCGCTAACCGGTTTTATTTCCTCCAGTTTTTTCAAGAAGGCGACTAGCTCCTCCTCGACCTCAACAGCTTTCAAATCTAGCCTTATCAAGCCGGTGTGATAGAAAGCCAACGGAACATTGTACCTTATAGAGTTAAAGGCTACCGCAAGGTTATCCAACAGATCTTTTAGCTTTCTCCTCGTATCCTCGGTTTCACGAGAAATTCTTTTTTTATTATCACCGTCGCATTCGACGTAGTACTCCAATTTGGTTAGTGTGTCTAAGTTTTGGGGCTTAATTGGTAAGGCGAAAAATGCTTTTACGTCATACTCGTTGATGAATATCCTTCGAGACTGCACGCCGCCGCTGGCCACAGGCTCCGAAACCGCGTAAGCGGCATCGACTTTTCCCCCCGTCACCCCATTTCCCAGTTTATCGTAAACAATTATGGCCCTTAATGCTTCAAGCATGGAGGCGATATAGATGTTGTGGCCGGTGGAAATGTCTGCAACCAGCTTCACCCCTCCCTCACGGCCCCTAATCCTCTC
>JAHAWR010000135.1:0-147 GCA_018383835.1 Candidatus Jordarchaeia archaeon
GCTGACGATATAGCAGAATGCTTGCTCAACAGACGGCTCCTCCTTGATGAGCCTTTCAACTATTTTTCTCGCGGCGATGTTGTATGTTTTTCCCACGTGGCTGACCGGGTTTTTCCCTGCGGTGGCTTCAAGCGTCATGGGTCTGTA
>JAHAWR010000135.1:320-3713 GCA_018383835.1 Candidatus Jordarchaeia archaeon
CACGTTGACTGTGTCCGCCTTGTCTGTTATCTCGGATGCAAGCTTGTAGACTATGTTCTTGATGGTTTCCTTGACGCTCATGTAGTGGCTTGGGTCTGTTGTAAGGCTGGATATAATCGCGCAGGCGACTGTGATGTCTATCCTGTTTTTCCTCCTAACCCCCATGACCTTGATGTCCTCGCCTATCTCGGGGTGGGCTTTCTTGACTTCGGGCGAGTTAAGCGTTTTCTCGGCCATGTAGACCAGCTTCTCGGTTTCAGTTAGTGGGGCGAAGGCTACGCCAAAGCTTGTGTCGTTCGCCCTTGGGACGTCGACGCCGAGCTCGAAGGTTTCAACGAGGTCTACGCTCCCCGGCTTTATCCTGTAGTCTATGATGATGTCGGTCGTCGGGTCTAAGAAGCGGAATGCTTCAGACAGCCATTCCCGCGTAGTCTTGACGACGAGCTTCCCTATCGGCACCCTCTCGCCATTGGGAAGGTTGAGGGCCGCCCTGCCGACAAGCAGCAAGTATATCGGCTCTATGACCTCGCCTCCCCCGAACACGGCGTTGGACTGTCCTCCAACAAGCACGCACTTGTCAACGTTGTGATGAAGTATCCTGCCCGTCTTCTCCAAGTAGTACTTGCTCAGTGCCACGCTTAACTCCTCGGCCGCCCTATCACAGATCACGTCGGGGTGGCCTTTACCCTTCCTCTCAACCATCTCTATATCCAGCTGACAGGTGGGGACTCCCAATCCCTTACAAACCTCGATGTTTAGAACCATCAGGATAACCTCCAGCGGTAGGCAGTCGCAGGCTCAACTTAAAAAGAGGGTGCCCTATTTATTTTTAAGTCTTACTAAAAGGGAAGCGGGATTCTAATTAATAATATTCATATCTAAACGAAAAAAATATTAATTTTAGGATATAGCGGGGAGAGGTTTAAGAGCACCCGCATAATGAAAGCCGACGGTGCTGGCATGCTTTTTCAGGAAATGAGGACCGTGTCGGTTAAAGCTTCAGCCTTAAGGTGTCGTATCCGACTACTACCTTCTCCGCCGTTGGATCCACCTTTCTTTGGAGTTCCGCGTGGGGTGGATTCGCGTGTGTTAAGTGTACGAGTATGGTTTTCCTTGCTTTAAGCTGCTCCGCGAGCCTTACGGCTTCCTCGACGGTCATGTGGTGGTCTAGGAAGTGTTTATGATGCGATATGAAGGCGTCCGCCACAAGGACGTCCGGCTCATGGATTAGCTTGAGCGACTCTTCGGGTATGCTTATTCCTGTGTCTCCTGTGATGGCGAGCTTTACTTCGCCCAGCCAGAATAGATATCCTACCGGCTGAATGTTCAGCTCGTTGTTCAGGTGAGGGTGGTAAACCGGGAAGGCTGTGAACTCGAACGACTTGTACTTCATGCTCTCGAATGGCTGAATGTACCTCCTCCTCGCCTTAACTAGGTTTCCGAAGCCTACCCTGTCAAGCACGTAGTCCACGGTCTCTTTGAGGCCGAAGACTGTTACGGTTGCTTGGACGCGGTAAAAGTCGTTGAATCCAAGTACGTGATCCCAGTGGTGGTGGGTGTAGAGGACGGCTGAAACTCTCTCGACGCCTTCCCTTATGAGCTGGAACCGCATGTCGGGGGATGTGTCAACCAGCACGTTGAAGCCCTTCTCGGTGTCCTTCAGGAGGAGGGAGAACCTTGTCCTGGCGTTGGGTATCCCCTTCTCCTTGGCTACGGTGCACGCAGGACACCTGCACCCTATTTTAGGTACTCCCAAAGTGTCGCCGCTCCCCAAAACGACAAGCTCCAACGGACACACCAGCTTCTATTCCTCAGCTAAGTTAGGAAACATATTAAAAACCCGCTTTAAAAGTGATTTCCTAGGAGGTGCACGGAAGTGCTCCTTGCGCTGACTCTTCTACTCATAGTCCTCGTTCCACTAGCCCTCACCATCTTCCTTATTCTCATATTTATGAGGCTCGCCTCTGAGCCTATCGTCGTGGATGAGGAGTGGTGGAGGAAGACGCCGCCTAGGAGGAGGTTTGGAGAGCCTTTCAGGTGGGTTTCGCCGAGGGACGGATTTATTCGCGCGGCGGCTCCGCGCCCCCTAGACGAAGCGAGAGTTTACAAGGAACTCGTGAACTACGTTAACCGCATGTATCATGAGGGGCGTATCAGCCTGGAAACACGAGATAAGGTTATAGGTGAACTCGTGGAGAGGGTGAGGAGACTGGAGGGTGGTCAGGGAGAGGATTCCAGGGCCTCCTCGTAGACGCTAAGTGTTTCCCTCGCCGTTTTCTCCCACGTGAAGTCCTTCTCGACGGTTTTCCTCCCGTTCTCAGCTATCCTGCGCCTGAGGGCTTCATCTTGGAGGAGGAGTGTTATAGCGTAAGCCAGCTGGTCCGAGCTATGAGCGTCCACCAGTATCCCGTTATCCATAGGCCTCACGAATTCGGGTATTCCCCCCGTGTACGTTGAGACCACAGCTGTCCCGCACGCCATCGCCTCGAGGAGCGTTATGCCGAAGGGCTCGCATAGGGAAGGAGAAACGAAAACTTCTGCTGCAGAGTATAGGGCTGGAAGATCCTTCGAGGGGACGTATCCCGCGAACACGACGTGCTCCTCCACCCCTAGGATCCTGGCTAGGGCCGCCAGCATGGGCTCCAGCCACCCCTGACCCGCTATGACGACCTTTGTATCGGGCTCCTCGTCGAGCACCATGGGGAGCGCCCTTAAAAGGTAGTCGAGCCCCTTCGATGGGTCGAGCCTTCCGAGGAAGAGGACGAGCCTGCAGTCTTCCAGCCCGTACTTGCTTCTCACTCTTTTTTTCTCCCTCTCCGAGGCGGGCTTAAACCTCTTGGAGTCAACCCCGTTGTAGATGACTCTTATCTTCTCCTCGTTCAGCCCCATCTTCGCCACCTCCTGCTTTATATAGTTGCTCACTGTTATCACTCTGTCAGCTTTCTCGGCGCAGAGCCTTTCCAGCTCCCTTATCGATTCAATGCCTTTATCGCCCGACCTGATGGACTCGGTGCTGTGGACGGTGAACACCATGGGCTTTCTAAGGGCCTCCTTGATGGATAATCCAGATATTGCGGAGAGCCAGTCGTGGACGTGGCACAAGTCGAATCCCATTTCCTTCTCAAGTTCGAGAATCTTAGCTGTCGCCACGATGTTGAATACTAGGTTCGCCGATAGGAAAGCCCTGAAGTCGTTGAACGGGATGGTCATTACGATTCTCTTCTCGGGAACCCGGTAGACCCTTACTCCCCCCTCCTTCTGGAAAACGGGGTTGGATACAGCGAACCTCGTTATGACGCTCACGCGGCAACCAAGCTTGGCAAGCGCCCTAGAGTTCTCGTATCCATGAACCCCGAGCCCCCCCTGAAGCTGGGGTGGCCACTCCCAGAGGAG
>JAHAWR010000139.1:0-3404 GCA_018383835.1 Candidatus Jordarchaeia archaeon
GGGACTTCATAGGAGGTTTGTGAAGTACTCGGTTGGCGTCTTTGACGGCCCCCGACTAGAGGTCACGGTCAAGGGAGATAACGTGAGTTTGAGAGGTGATTTAGGGTACGAGGACCTTATCGGCTGGTTTGTCCTAAGCCTCCTTAATAATGAGGAGGAGTGCAGTGTTAGTGGGGTTGTCTTGGGCAAGCCTTGCGCCGAAATGCTTATGGGTTATGGAGGTAAGCTGGAGGCGAAGGGTGATTCCTACAAGTTAAAAGTGAACTTTTCATCTAAAGCAGGTGAGCTGAGGAAGATTTACGAAATGTGCTCTGACGAGTGCACCTTGCTCTTGAGCATTAAGGCATCTCGGGGATGGAGCGTCAAGTGTAAGACTAAGCTCGACTGGACGGCAAGCGTTAGGGGCGAAGACGATGGTGGAATAAGTTTCTGCGTGGGGAAGATCAAGGCCGGGGAAGACGCATTAAGACGGCTTCTCGATCAGGCTACACCAGACTTTCTCAACTTACTCCCCCAGAAATTTAGGAGCTTGCTGATTGTGAACGAGTTCGTGGTGGAGGAGCTAATCATCCCAGAAAATATAGGCGGGCTTACCGTGAGGGAGCTCAGGCTCATGTCGAAGAGACGGGGAAAAGTTAAGAGGACTATAAATGTTGATGGTGAGATATTTCATAACGAGGTGAACTTCATCGTTTAGGCCACCTCTTTCCTTTTTCGAGAATGAACTTTTTGTAGAGGGATGAAACCTTCTTTACATCATCCTTCTCCGTGATCTCTGACGCCAGTCTTTTGAGGGGCTCAAACCATTCGCTCGTCTTTTCTTCTTTATGGAGAATGAGGGCGAAGCACCTCTTTTCCTCGCCATTGTCTGTGAGGTAGCTGACAACTTTCCGGCCTGCTACTTGAAGCATAATCATCGGGGTAAAATTGTTTAGGTTCTCTCTGAAGTGCGCTGAAAAAACCTGCGTCACAAAGTCCGGTGAAAGTCTTAAGCTCTCCGGGAAGAAAGCCTCGGCGACGGCGCCGAGCTTCTTGCTCCAACCAATGATGACTACACCAGCCGGAATAAGCGGAACCCCCATTTAGCTTTGAAAGGAAAAATAAAGTAACATCGCACCATACCGAATTTAACGATTGAATTTACTGTTTTTATTCATTTTGATTATACTGCAATCCTAACTGTGATGAAGAAGCATTTTAGCTCTAACGTTTCGTAACTTTTATATTTCTATAACTCCGTTCTCTGATAGGAATTCGAGGGAAGAATCATGAAGGTGAGCAGGGTTGTTATGAAGTTTGGTGGGAGTTGCCTTAAGAGTGTGAACGCCTTCAATGAGGTTTTAAAAGCCATTAGGAAGTATGGTAAGGGAAGCCAGCTCGTCCTTGTTCCATCAGCAATTTCTGGCGTAACAGACCAGCTCATCAGCATGGCTAAGCTAGCTGCCAGTAAAAAGGAGTTTAGTGGCGAGTTGAACTTGCTCGTTGAGCGGCACATTAGAATGGCGAGGGAGGTGCTGAGGCGGGGAGGAGAAATGTTTATCGAGAAAGTTGAGGTTATGAGGGGGAAGCTGGCTAGGGCGCTTAGTAGGGTTATGCTTGAGGGGCTGGATGATTCTTTCCTTGCGTTTATAGAGGGGTTTGGGGAGAGACTTTCAGGGGCATTGCTCGAATCTTTCCTTAGCGACAACGGATTTAGAGTAGAACTCGTCGACGCCGAGGACGTTATAGTTACGTTTAACAGTTACCTTAACGGCCTTCCTCTCCTGGATGAGACCGCCGCTAACGTGAAAGAGAGAATTGCGCCGTTGCTTGAGGAGGGGGTGCACGTTGTGGTTCCGGGGTTCATCTGCAAAAACGCTGATGGAAAAACAGCGGTTCTTGGAAGGGGGGGAAGCGACTTCACTGCAACCATACTAGCTTATGGGTTAAAGGATGAGAGGAGCGACGTCAAGGTAATTCTTTGGAAAGATGTGGACGGACTGCTCACAGCGAACCCGGAGTATGAGGAGAGAGCAAGGCTTATCCGAGACATTTCCTACGCAGAGGCGAAGGAGTTGGCTTTCTTCGGCGCGAAGCTTCTCCACCCTCTCTGCTTGATCCCGGCTGAGAAGAAGAGTATACCCGTCGAAATAAGGAACTTCTGGAAGATGGACTCGGACGAGTGTACCGTCATTTCGAACGTTGTGGAGGCAAAAGCGAGCGTGGTGAAGGCCGTCTCGGGAATAGATAAGGTGGCGATGATAACGGTTGAAGGGGAAGCTATGGTTTCAAGACCGGGAACGGCGGCCAAGCTTTTCACCATCATGGGGGAGGAGAACGTTAACATTAAAATGATATCTCAGTCGTCCTCTGAGAACAACATAACACTTGTGATAGATTTAATGGACAAAGATAAGGCGGTTGAAGCGATAAAGAGGTCGAACTTCTTCGGAAGCCGCTGGATAAAGATACACGTTGAAGACGACGTCGGATTGGTGAGCGTGGTGGGTGTCGGAATGAAAAACACTCCGGGAATAGCTGCCAGGGTATGCTCGGCCCTCGGAAGAAGAGGGATAAATATAAGGGCGATAGCACAAGGGAGCAGCGAGCTAAACATAACACTTGTGGTTTCGAGAAAAGACTTGAAAGAAGCCGTGAAAGCTATTCATGACGAGTTCAAGCTCTCGGAAGGATGAAAATACTTTTCTCCTGTCTGCTGACTGAGGGCGGTAATAGGTCACTATAGGGAGCCGGCTTCTGAACTTATGAGAGGGGAGATTATGAGGGTGAAGATGAGCTTCAACTTGGCTGACGAGCCAGGACAATTATTAAGGGTTTTACACCCCATAGCGGAGTTTGGTGGCAACATAAGGGAAATTTCACACCTCAGGGAGGAGAAGAGGGGAAATATGCTCCCGGTAGCGGTAACTTTTGACGTTAAAGATTTAGACCAGCTCTTCAAGATAAGGGATGCCGTGGAGGCCTCTGGCATTAAGGTGGCGAGCATAGAGCCGCTTATGGAGTTCCATAGAAAAGTAGTCATAATGGTCGGACATGTTTTTGCAACCAACATAAAAGACACCATAGACAGAGTTCTGGAGAGGGGAGTGAGAGTTAAGAGGCTTGTCGCTAGGATAAAGAGCGCGGAAGAGGTCTCCACGGTTAAGTTCGTCCTCGAAGCTGACACAAGCGAAACATTAGAAAGCACTCTTAAGATTCTCAAGAAGGTAGCCAGCGAGAAAAACCTTTTCATTGCTTGGAGCTGAAAAACTTGAACCTCATCCTGATAGGTTTCGGAAACGTTGGACGCGCCCTAGCATGTATTCTATGGAAGAAAGGGAACCGGCTTAGCAGATTGGGGTTGAACCTCAAGGTTACAGGCATCTTTAGAAGCAAGGGAGGATTCATAGATCGTGACGGGCTTA
>JAHAWR010000139.1:3447-3596 GCA_018383835.1 Candidatus Jordarchaeia archaeon
GGTTCCTGGGGCAAATCCCTTAGACTACATCGCCGAGCTACCCTGCGACTTGGTAGTTGAAATGACGCCGACCAACGTGGAGAGTGGGGAGCCTGGTTTAAGCTTCATAAAAAGAGCGCTCGAGGAAGAGAAAGATGTGGTGACATCCA
>JAHAWR010000018.1:0-18456 GCA_018383835.1 Candidatus Jordarchaeia archaeon
TTTTTCAGATCAACCTTGTTTATGATGGCAATGTCTGAAATTTTGAATAACAACGGGTGTTTCTTGACGACGTATGGTCCCTCTGTGAGGCTGACGACGACCATTCTTTTATCGCAACCTAACATGTAATCCGCTGGGCAAATAAGGTTGCCAACATTCTCAACAAATAGGACGTCCACGTCCTCTAAGTCTATTTTCTTCAGCGCCTCCTTCAAGAAAAAGGCTGTTAACGCGCACTCTCTCCCGGTGTTAATCTGCAAGGTCTTCACGCCATGACGGGAGATCCTGTCGGCGTCTATTCTAGTCGTCACGTCCCCTGTTATAACGGCAATTCGATACTCCCCCTTGAGACGCTCAACTATTCTTTCCAAGAGTGATGTTTTACCGGCACCAATAGCTCCGACAATATCAAAACTTCTAATACCCTTTTCTACAAGGAGGCGGCTGACCTCCTTTGCTACATTTTCATTTGCCTTAATCAGGTTTTCCTCGACAGATACTATGCTAAATTCGTCTCCCATAGAGACTCCTCTCTTGTTTGATCCTTGACAGGCAACGAGAGAAGTGGAGTTATATTTAAAGAGTTCTCTGTGCAACGTAGTTCTTGCAGTTCCGAATTTGGTCTCGGAGGCTTCCGTTGTTGAAGGTGAAGGTCAGGGTTTTTGCAAGGCTAAGAGAGCTGCTGAAAAGTAGGGAAATAGAGGTCGAACTAAGCGATGGGGCCACACTTGTGGATCTTCTTGGCGCACTGGTAGAAATTTATGGTAAAGAACTGAAAGATTACCTCTTCTCAGAAAGCGGAGGCTTAAAGGAACATTTCATGATTTACATTAATGGAGTAGGAGTGAACGAGGCTGGAGGAGTTAATAAAGTTTTAAAGGAGGGAGATGTGGTAGCGATACTCCCTCCGATAAGTGGAGGGTGAAGAGGGCAGGTGAGAGTTGGCTGCAGTTTCAGTCATTGTTCATGGATGCTCTATGAGCCAGGCTGAAGCTGAAATGATCATGGGGTTACTCAGGGAGGCAGGATTTTCACTTGTATCGCCTGAGCAAGCAGAAATAACTATAATTTTAACCTGTGGAGTTAAGGGACATGCCGAGCACGCTTGCTTGAAGGCAGGTTCAGAGTTGGCAAAGAAGGGTAAGAAGGTTATAATGGCTGGGTGTCTTCCGGCGATCTGCCCTGAAAAGGTTGAAGCTACAGGTTGCGCCGCAATGGTAGACCCAAACGCCATCTCAGGAATAGTGGATGTTGTCAAGCGTGTTGAGGCAGGAGAGAGGAAAACACGGTTTTTAAGTGAAAGGAAAAACGTGCATCTAGGACTTCCCAGAGTCCGATTACGCCCCGTAATAAATATCGTCCCTATATCAGAGGGGTGCAGAGGGGCGTGTAGTTACTGCTGCGTTAGGATTGCCAGAGGGGAGCTTTACTCCTACCCACCAGAGCGAATATTGGAAGAGGTGGCAATGGGGTTAAGAGAGGGATGCAAAGAGGTGTGGTTGACGTCCCAAGATTCTGGAGCATACAACCATGATGGAGTGAGACTGCCGCAACTTCTCAGGAGGATAGTGGAGCTTGAAGGTGACTTCATGGTACGTGTGGGCATGATGAACCCAAACCACGCAGCTGAAATACTGGACGAACTGGTGGAAGTGTACGAGAACCCAAAGGTCTACAAGTTCATCCATCTGCCTGTTCAATCAGGCAATAATGAAATCCTAAAGGCAATGAACAGGCAGTACACTTGTGAGACATTCCTAGAAATTGTGGACGAACTTCGGAGCAATTACCCATCATTAACTCTGTCGACGGATGTCATCGCCGGATTCCCGGGGGAGAGCGATGAGCAATTCTATGACACGGTAAGCTTGCTAAAAGAGGTTGAACCAGATATAGTAAACGTTTCAATGTTTACGCCCAGACCTCACACTCTAGCTGCTAGAATGCCCAACAAAATACCGGGGTGGGAAATCAAGAGAAGAAGTAGAATTCTTTCTCAAGTTTCAAATGAGCTTTCTCTTAAGCGCAACATGAAGTGGGTTGGGTGGAAGGGAGACGTCATTATAACCGAAAAAGCTAGGAAAGGCGGGGTGGTCGCCAGAAACTACGCATATAAACATATAATAATAAGGGAAAGCGTGGAGCTGGGGGAGAGAATTAGGGTCAAATTGGAGGAGGCTAGGATAGGATACTTGTTTGGTTCCATTTGCGTGTGATGTATTTTTCACATATATTAAGTGCGAGTATCAGGAGGCTGTTACTAACCTTTTTATTAGAGGTGCTACTTTATTTACCCTCACGCGGGCGATGGGAAAGGGGGTGGTTTAAGTGAAGCTCGTAACAGTCCATTTGCCCGAAGCGTATGTTAATGGTTTGGAAAAACTTGTTGAGATGAGGCAGTACCCGAATAAATCAGAAGCGATTAGAGTAGCAATCCGTGACCTACTTAAAAGGGAGCTGTGGGAGAGACAGGCGATATACGGCCGTACACCGGTTATCGGTCGGCAAGAATGAACCTCAAACTTAAACAGCCTAGGTGACAGCTATGACAATGAGCCTCATAAGGGACGCAATAAAGCATTCAAAGGAGGCGAGTGTTGACAGGGAATTGAAAGTTGGAGAAGCAAGGATAGTGGTTATTGGAACAGGGGGGGCAGGAAACAACACTGTCGACAGGCTTATGCATTTAGGTGTCATAGGGGCGGAGTGCATAGCTGTAAACACCGATAAGCAACACCTTGACAGGGTGAAGGCGCATAAAAAGCTGCTGATCGGGAAAAAGATTACTGGAGGACGAGGTGCTGGCGGCTTCCCTCACATAGGGGAAGCAGCTGCAGAAGAGAGTAAAGAAGAAATAGCTGAGCTACTGCGTGGCATTGACTTAGTCTTTATAGCAGCTGGAATGGGGGGAGGAACCGGAACTGGCAGTGCTCCCGTCATAGCAGAGATAGCCAAGAAGATGGGAGCTATAGTTGTCGGCGTTGTTACAATGCCCTTTAAAATGGAGAGGGGACGCATACAAAAGGCGGTTGATGGACTTAAAAAGCTTAGGTACTTCGCCGACACTGTAGTAGTTATAGATAACAACAGACTCTTGAGCCTTGTTCCCAACCTCCCCATTGATGAAGCGTTCAGTGTTGCAGACGAGATACTGGCAAATATGGTTAAGGGGATAACTGAAACCATTAGCCTTCCAAGCTTAATCAACTTAGACTACGCTGATGTCCAAAGCGTACTTAAGAACGGTGGAGTAGCCATGGTAGGGATAGGAGAAGGAGAGGGAGAAAGTAGGGTTGAAAAGGCGGTCAAAAGTGCACTCGATTCACCGCTTCTCGACGTTGACATAACAGGCGCAAGTGGTGCCCTGATACATGTAACTGGCGGACCAGATATGACGTTAACAGAAGCCACTAGAGCGGGAGAGCTAATAACTGAAAAAATGGTCGATGATGCGCTTGTGATATGGGGGGCGCGAGTTGACCCCAGCTTGATAGGAACGATAAGAATAATTTTGATTCTTACTGGCGTCAGCAGCCCTCAGCTTTTAGGTCCAGCTGAGTTCGAAAGGACGGGGCTAGAGGTATTAAAGCCACTACCATTAGATGGAAGAAACGGCTTTTTTGAATCGCCGTCGATTATTATGAAGAAAGAAGACGACATAGACGATCTAGGAATACCGAAACTCTAAATGCTCTTTATTCTTTTTCTTTATTTTAGGTTGCTCTTAAACCTTCACACAAACAATAAACTAATTGCTCCCCAGTTTACCACAGAGCTTCCAAGAAAGAGAAAAATTTGTTGGAGGGTAAAAAATTGTTGAGGAAACACCTTTGGATAGGAGAGTGTCGAGGGATGAAGAGTTCATTAGAGCTATGCGACGATACAGATTATAGATAAGTAAAAATGGTTTCAGATGGGCAGTGTTTCCTCAACTATTTTTTTGACAGCAATATATGCTGGTGAGTCGTCTGGGAGTTCTAGAAGAGGCACCCCCCTCAAGTTGAACTCTGCAAGTTTTTCGTCAACAGGTACGCTGCCAGCATACTCTAATCCGAACTTCTTCGAGTGCTCCTTGAGTATTTCTTCTGTTTCCGGAGATGCCTTGTTGATTATTAAAAGTATTTTCTTGAATTCTCTATGCAGAGTTTTAGCTAATTCTTTGATCCTTGCGGCAGTCTGTATGCCCATTTTTGAGGGATCAGTTATGAGGAACATAATGTCGACGTGGGCACTGGTGCGCCTACTGATGTGTTCAAGGCCTGCCGGCAGATCTATTAGTACTAATGTATAATTTTTTGTGAGCGTATCCATGATTTTCATGAGTAAGTTGTTTACAAGGCAGTAGCATCCCTCTCGCTCCGGCGCACCCATCACCAGTAAGTCGAACTTATCTCCCTCATAGAGTACATCGAAAACTTTGTACTCCAAATACTCGGCTTTCCCAAAGTCTGGTGGAAGTTTATCGATCTTCTCCTTAAGCTCATTTACGACAAGTCCAATGTTTTCCGTTGTGTCTACCCCCAAAACATCCGGCATATTAGAGTCAGGGTCAGCATCTACAACCAAGATGGTGTGGCGGGTGTTTTTTTCTAAAATTGCCTTTAGCGTTAACGCTAAGAAACTTGTCTTCCCCACCCCACCTTTACCAGAAACTCCGACCACCTTTGGTTCAAGTTTCATTCGAAAAACCCCCTTCAGCTTTGTCGGTTTCATGTGAGTGTGTTTTAAGAATCTTACTTAATCATCTGTAAACCCACTTCAAATTTCTTATGCCCCTAATAATTTCTCCGCTGCCTGTAACATTAACGAGAAGCGCATTTGTGTTTTGTGCAAGCCACTCTAAAAGGAGCTTGGCATACTTCAGTTTCTTCTTTTTCAAGGGGGGAGCGAGGGCATCATTCTTGTACTCTGGTTTTGAGAAGCGGCTGACTCTTCCACCTAAGTCGAACCCGGCTAAGAGGATGGTATGAGACCCCATCGCTTCTGAAATGAAAACCGCCCGGTCACCGTCGGTAAAACCGAAAAAGTTACGGAGGCAGCCTACTGGCTTAACTTGCGTTGTTCCGATGACAGGGCCTTCAAGAAGGTTAACGTTCTCTAATAGATGAATGTTGTCGCCATGTGCGTGAACAGCAACTATGGAGCCCCTAGAGGAAGCATAAAGAATGTCTTCAAACCTTCCATCTAAATCTGTGACTATCAGGTTCGGGATGATCCCCTCTTTTAAGAGGGCAGTTGTAGCTCCGTCAGCAGCGACGTTTAAGCATGTTTCCTCAAGCCCCACCCTTTTAATCTCTTTTATGTTTCTTTCTAGCGAGGGGCCACAACCGTAAACTATGGCACACTTGCCTGTGAATAGGCTTGCCAGCGTTTCCAACGCGTCTTCCACGCCTTTGTTTTTGAGTAAAGAGTTGAGTTTTTCAGCTGCTCTCTCATCTTTTTCTGTGTTAAAGCCGAGCTCTCTAGCTATTCTGAAATACCATTTTTCCCAGTCTTCATACGTAACTCTGGGCGTGGCCTCCATCTCCTTCCAGAATTTTTAGTACATCCTCAAGTCTTGGCATGCTAATTTCCATACCTGCTTTCTGAGCGGCCACTGCGCTTACCGCAATTCCAAAGTGTGCACTTTCTATCAGACCTTTCCCGTCCAATGTCGATTTAATGAATCCGGCTAGGAAGGCATCCTTCGTCCTGCTTTCATCCGAAACATTCACATTTATTCCTTCTATTTCTATTACTTTTTCCTTAGTGTAAAGGACGCAGCCCTTTCTTACGCCCTTAAAAACAATTAAACATTGCATTCCTAATTCAAAAAAGTGCGAAACGTCACCCACTTCTTTCGAAAGCATATTCCAGCCTCTCTCGCCTAAAACCAAAAAATCGGTATTTCTTAATATTCCCTCAACTCGCTTAAAGCCTTCCCCAAGATAGAGTATCGCAGGCTTGTAGAAGACCTTTACTTTACGCGTTTTTGCGTAACTGGCAATTAGCTCACTTATTTCTCTGAACATTTCACAGATACATACTGCTTTGGCGTTTTTTACCAGATCCCAGTTTATCTCCCCTGGGTCTGATATGGATAGGGCTGTCTTCGCCGTAGCTGTAACATAGGTTCTTTTTTGTCCCCTTTCAAATATGGCTATTGTTTTTGGTGTTTTAAGGTTGCGGTCGATTATGAGATTTGATACGTCAACTCCCTCTTTTATGAGCACGCTAGCTATGCGCCACCCAAACAAGTCACCGCCTACTTTTCCTGCAAAGCTGGCTTTAACGCCGAGCCTTGAAAGGGCTACAGCAACGTTTCCACCTGACCCACCTAGAGCTTCTTGGACATTGTGGAGAAGACATATGGAAGGAACGCTCTGCTCACCATAAAGGGAGTAGTCTGTAGAGACGGCGCCGTAAACTACGACTTCTGGCTCGAACACTGCTCTTTGAGAATTAGTTAGCCCCCTAGCAACGGCAGCGGAGAATGCATCTTCGAGCTTTTCAACATTCATTCCCTTTTTGAGGCAAAGCTCTATTATGTTGTTCAGGTAAGAGCTGAGTAGTTCCTCCAGAACTTTCTCTAAGTCTATTGAGGGGAGACGCCGTTTGAACATTAGGAGAATCCAGCGGCCGATATCAGTGGGCTTATACCATACAGTGTGCTTCCCCCCCTTAACTCTATATTCTTCCTCTAAAACTCTCAGTCGAACTAAGTTTTTTAGATGCAAAATGATGGTTTTGTTGGAGTGCCTTAGTTGCTTTATTATGTCTTTTTGCGCTTGAACCCCGCGATCGATCTTTTCCAGTATCTCAAGAGTTATAGGAGACCCGAAAACTTCGAGTAGGAATGTCTTTAGGTCGTAGGGGTCTGCCGGAAGAAAAAGAAGGTAGGGCCAGCTTTCATCCATTATTTGGCTTCCTCCTCCAGCTTTTCTATAAACATGAGGGGATAGTTAAGTTCTGGAACATATTCCATCCCCGCAAAAACTCTTACGTGCCCGTACTTTACTACCAGCCTTACCGATAGATTCCTTCCACTAACTTCCGAGTAACCATACCTCCTCGAGTTGCTGTCCTGAGGCGGCTTAATTTTAACTCGTGCAGATTCAACATAAGGTTGGCAGGAAACTGTCTCCTCTATTGCTTTCTCCACTGTTAAAATGTTACGTTTCGACAGGGGTACACCCATAAACTGGTGATATATTGCGCCTAACTTAATTCCTGCTTCGAAAACCGCTCTATCTCTGTCAGTTACATCGTTTCCGAAAAATCGTTTAACTAGATCTTCTTCATCGTTCAAGGGGGCTCACATCCTTCAATGATCCCGCATAATTTAAGTTTTAGCGTTTAAGGAGCAGAAGCAAGGTTACATATTTTGCATAAGAAACCTTTAAAGTTGACGTCTGAAGAATCTTTCCCAAGAAGGTTTACTGAGGCTTTTAGGAATGAGCGACCTTGAAGGATTAGTTAAAAAACTTGTTGCGAAAGGATGGCCACGCCACCATATACTAAAGCAGCTCGTCCAAGAAATTAAGTTCTTCAAGGATTTATCGGAGGAGGAGGCTGCAGCTTTCGCCGAGGCTGTTGTCTCTGAAGTTGAGACTTCGATGAAGACGCTTCAAGATGAACATGTGGGGTGGCTTCTTAAACATTTCGAGGCTGGAGCTTCTATGCATGACTTAGGAGTCGGATGTAGAGGAGAGGGAGATTTCTTTGTTCACAGGCTTCTTTCGAAAATAGCAGATGTAGGCACCTCGCGCCTTCTTGGACCGAAAGCACAAGACGATGCAGGTGCTGTCGAGCATCAGGGTAGTGTAATAGTTGTAGCTGTTGATGGAACGCATTCTCGTTTAACAGAGTTTCCTTTTATAGCGGGGTTCCACGTAACACGGGCAGCCATGAGAGATGTTTATATCAAAGGGGCTAAACCTGTAGCTTTATTCACTGATCTTCATCTCGCAGACGATGGGGATGTAGGAATACTGTTTGACTTTATGGGCGGTGTTAGAGCGGTCTCAGAGCTCTCAGGGGTGCCTCTAGTTGCGGGTTCCACACTTAGAGTCGGAGGGGATATGGTCATTGGAACACGTTTTGTTTCCTGCGTTGGAGCAGTTGGAATAATAAAGACGAGGGAAGCCATGGCGGCAAGAAGTAAAATAAAGCCCGGAGACGACATAGTGATGACTGAGGGAGCAGGAGGAGGAACGATAGCAACTACTGCGATATACGGGGGGATGCCAGAAGTTGTCTTAGAAACGCTTAACATTCAGTTTATCGAGGCCTGTGAAGCTCTTCTAAGAGAGGGGCTTTTCAGCAATATACATGCAGCGACAGACTGGACGAACGGCGGACTCAGAGGAGATTGCAACGAAATATGCACGCTCGCCAAGGTAGGAATGATAATATACGAGGACAGGGTTAAAGCTCTTTTAAATAGAAAAGTGCTGGATATGCTTGAAAAGCTCGCCATAGACTACTTGGGGGTTTCAATGGATGCACTCTTATTATTCACGCCTCCAAGTTATACCGACGAGGTTCTTCATGTTTTGAGAAAAGAGGGAGTGAAAAGCGATGTAATAGGACAAGTCGTCGAAAGCCCTAAAACGCCAGTATTAGTAAGAGATGGAAAAAGGGTTACTCTTAGAGCCCTCTATAGGGAAGCCGCGTATACTAAGATAAAGAAGTTGGTGGGGGAAAGAGAGCCGGCTGAAAAGGAAAAGTACATGAAAATGGCTGAAAAGGCTGCACAGCTATCAATTGAGAAAGCTAACAGAGTGATAGAATTTATAGCTAAGAGAAAATGGGCGGGAACACAATAATTTGTGTATCTAATTATGCGTCCACTACACCTTCTTCTGTGATGAGGAAGACTGTCTCTTGCTCCGGTAAGAATGGACTATCAACAACCCTAGCTATTCGCTGGTTTCCTTTACCTTTTCTCAAGTAAATTCTGGTTGTGCAGTTATGAGCAACTATATGACCGCCAACAGGCTGCGTAGGGTCGCCGAAGAAAGTGTCCGGTTTAGCCATAACTTGGTTTGTTACTACTACTGCTAAGTTATACAATTCGGAGAGCCTAAGTAGCGTGTGAAGGTGCTTGTTGAGCTTCTGTTGCCGCTCAGCGAGCAAACCTCGTCCGACATATTCGGATCGGAAATGACCGACGATGCTGTCAACTACAATTAGCTTCACATTTTTACCTTCATTAATAAGGTCCTCCACGCTCTGGGCAAGGTAAAGCTGATGATCAGAATTATAAGCTCTGGCATAAGTGACCCTTTGAAGCACCGTCTTTTGGTCTAGACCAAATCTCTTTGCAATTTGAACTAGCCTTTCAGGTCTAAAGGTTCCCTCCGTGTCTATGTAAACTGTCTCTCCATTCAGCCCTCCGAACTCAACTGGAAGCTGGACGGTAACGGACAGCTGATGACAAATCTGCGTTTTCCCCGTACGGAACTCCCCAAAGAGCTCAGTTATTCCTCTTGTTTCAACTCCGCCACCTAAAAGCTCATCCAAACTCTTGCAACCTGTCGTAATCTGGGAAATCTTTTTTCTTTGCTCAAGGAACTCCTCAGCGGATATAAAGCCTATGTTTACGAGTTCCCTAGCCGCCTCTATTATCTTTGCAGCAGTACTTTCACCGATTTCCGCAGCTACTGCGATTTCTTTAGGCGTCGCGACCGCTACAGCCTCCGGCGTCCTATATCCGGCTTCATAAAGCTTCTTAGCGATGGCTGGCCCAACTCCGGGAATCTCTTCCAATGAGTCTAATGACACAAAAGCCACCTCCACCCTTCGGAATATTATAGGACTTTGAACTCTTAAATGTTTAATCATCATCTTCATGTAGCAGAAAGGTAAATTTCTAGTAGCCTTGCTACTTCGTCGATTCTAGTAAGGGAAGAAGAGAAGCAAGAAGCGGATGATTAGAGAAGTTCTAGGTTTAAGGGGGTTACCTAGTTGAAATTAAGGAAGCTAGGATTTGAAGAAGGATGCGTGTACGAAGTTATCATCACCACGCTTAATGAAAACGGTACGCTCAACGCAGCCCCAATGGGGGTCTCATTAGAAGAGAAAGATTTCCTGATCGTGAGACCATACATTACAACGAGAACTTATCACAATTTAGCCAGAACGGGGGAAGCAACAGTCAATATTACAGATGACATATCCCTTTTTTACATATCAATTTTTGAAAAAGAAAAGGTGAAAGAGCTGCTCTCCATAAGGGCTAAGCGAGTTTCAGCACCCATTTTAGCTAAATCGAAAGCATACATAGAATGTATTGTTGAGGGAAGGCCAGTAATCTGCAACGGCAGAGCGAAAGTAACATTGAAGGCCGTTAATTGTGGGGTTTTAGATCAAAGTTTCAGACCGATGTGCAGAGCCCCAAACTTGATCCTCGAGTCAATAATACACTTTACGAGAATAGAGTCCCTAATCAAGAGAGGAGAGGTCGAAAAAGCATTAAGGTTACTAGAAATTATAGCATTTTATAGGGACATTGTCGGAAGAGTGTGCAGTGGAACACGATACGAAGAAATGATGAATAGGGTCTATGATGAGGCACATCATATCATAAAGGAGAAATTCTAAATTAAAAGAACTTTTAAGTACAGTATTTTATCTAACATTTACAAAAATCTTCGACTGACTGTTTAGCTAGAAACGTGAAATCTTGAGAAAAGTTGTGTTTAATGGGAGAAAACGAAATAAAAAAGGAAGGTGTAAGGGAATTAGTGGGGGCGAAGTATGACACTTGATGAAAGAACAGCAAAAAGACTTGTTCGGATGCTTCAACAAATAGAGGACACCACAAAGCTCGAAGGTGTGGCAGTGATAACCAGAGATGGAGTAAGGGTTGCTTGTGCAGAGTCCGCAAGCGTTGACGTAGATGTTATTTCAACAGCGTCAGCAGCGATAATAAATACTAGTGAAGCAACAGCGATGCAGCTGGGGCACGGAAGCCTTTCTGAAGTGATCATAAAGGGAAATTCCGGCTACTTGCTCATAACGAGAGTTGATGATGAACACATGATGGTTGCGTCGAGCAGAGACATTGTAAGATTAGGTTTAAATTTAGGGATCCTTAAGCGATATTCACGTTCTGTAGCTGAGCTTCTCGCACAGTCTAAAACCAAAATAACAGCGCCACTATTCACAACACCACCACAACCTTCTCCACCTGTCCCCACGGATAGGGAGGAGGCCGTCAGCGACAAAGACGCCATTTTCGAAGCCCTTAGAGCATTAGGACTTGAAGATGCTGTTACAGAAATCCGAGCCCAGAGCAAAAAAAGAGCAGAAAAAGCCGAGAGAATATGATTGATCCTCGATAATTTGATCTGAACCTTGCCATTTAATTTAAATCAGGAACATTATAACTTCGCTTGAGAAGCAAACTAAGAGAAAAAGCGCGATTATTTTTACAGATGACCATAGGCGTTCTCTAATTGGATTCATTAGCGCCCATACGAAAGTAAGTAAGAGAGATGAAAAGCCCAATGCAATTTGTGCATTTAATAACATCACATTGAACAGAGACACTCCTCCTATGAGGCACAGAATTATTCCGAGTAGTAAGCAACGCTTTTTACCTAAAGAAACTGCTAAGGTCGCCAGCCCTGAAGACTTATCCGCCTCGTAGTCTAATGCAGCGGTCAACGTATAAAATGCAGCTCCTATGAGGTTTGAACCTAAGAAGAAGTTTAGCGGAAATGATTTCCCGGTCATATATGCCACTAGTAAATAGTTAAAACGAATCTCTGAAGAGTATAATGCATCATATATTATTGAAAGCATTATAGTAGAAAAAGAAAGCCCCTCGGGTGATTCTAGATAAACCATATATCCTGCGATGAAAGGCAAGGTTGCAAGGCCAACGGTGTTCCATACGAGATCTAATGGAGCTTTACCCTTCAGTCTAGGCTTGTAAGAGTAAGTTAAAGAGAAAAAGTGCCCTAGGATGATTATTAATGCAAGGAAATATGATACTGCGAAACCAACTATGACGCTTAGGACGGCTGAGGTCACACTTAAATGAAACACGTTTCTTGGTGAGGCGGCACCCTCAACTATTGGGTTACTGTAATCTTTCAGGCAAGCATACTTGTCGCTTCCTCGAGAATCTGCGTAGGTGTTTACGTTGCAACCGGAAAGAGAGGCAAGAAAAACCGCTAAGTATGAAATAAGTGAATGGGGGCTAAGTGTAAAGGTAAAGGTGAGAAACTTTACCAGTTGACGGAAAAACCAGAATAAGTTAAGGGAGAAAAGCATTGGCGAAGCAAGTGTACTTAGACCACCAATCAAAAAATAAGCTAAGGGTATTAGCACAAACGCAGGCCTCGTGAGATTATAAATCAGCCTTAGATAACTTTCCAACATCATTCCCCCCCAAGCACCGATTCTCTTAATTTAACAAACTCGTTTTTGCTAAAACTGAGGACAACGATCTTTACTTCAACACCCTAACAGTGCCTTGAGAGGCTTTCAATAAACGTGTAATGATACATAGAAGAAGTAGTTAAGAGCTTTTCGTTTAGATTTATGATTAAGCATAGATAACAAATAAGGGGAAAAGGTTTTTATAGATAGCTAGTTTTGGATACTATAAACTTTTAGCTACTCTTAGTTACGAGGGAACATCATGCCTAAGTTTGGCTACTCGATCTATGGGCTTGATCCAGCTTTAACTGCTAAAGCAAGTGGGCGGGATTTAAGGATCTCCCCCAAAGCAGCCCGCGAGATATGTAACACCATAAAGGGCATGATGCTTTACGAGGCAAAAGAGCTTCTAGATGAAGTCATACGTCTCAAGAGACCAATACCCTTCAGGAGACATAAAGGAAAGCAAGCACATAAACGTGGGCTACAGGGATGGCACTCAGGCAGGTACCCGGTCAAAGCGGCACGTGCAATAATGAAAATCCTAGATAATGTTGAAACAAACGCTGAACAAAAAGGCTTAGACGTTGATAACTTAAGAATAATACACGCTGCAACCCATAGGGGGCCTGTCATGAAGCGTTATATGCCACGTGCCTTTGGCAGAACTACACCCAAATTTAGAAGCCTGACGCATGTTGAGATAGTGGTCAAAGAGGAGAGTTCCGAGTAGTTGGAGGAGCGTCTTATGTCGACAAGAACACATTTTATCCGTAGCGCCATCCAGAGAGTTGAAATAGACGAGTTCCTCTCTAAAGAGTTGAGGAAAGCAGGTTATGCTGGCGTAGACCTCCAGAAAACGGCCCTGGGAACTACGTGATCATCTATGCCTCTAAACCTGGGCTAGTTATTGGGAGACGAGGAAGAAACATTCAACAGCTCACAGAGATTCTTGAAAAAAGATTCAGAGTGGAAAACCCTCAGATAAGCGTGCAAGAAGTAGAAAAACCGGAGCTTAATGCACGCGTGATGGCCAACCGGCTTGCAACAGAGCTGGAAAGGGGCGTCCACCACCGTAGAGCAAGTTATTTCATCCTGAAGAGAATAATGAGCGCGGGGGCCCTCGGGTGTGAAATCATAATTAGCGGGAAGATAACAAGCCAGCGGGCAAAATACCGTAAGTTCAAGCAAGGAGTTCTTGTAAAGTGCGGCGAACCAGCGGAGAAGTTTGTTGACGAAGCGGTGGCTTATGCATTACTCAAACCAGGGGTAATGGGAGTTAAAGTAAGAATAATGATGCCCAGCACCATAATGCCAGATGCCGTAGAAATTAAGAAAGAAGAAGGGGAAGAAGTAAAGGAAATAATAGAAGCTGAAGAGGCAGAAGAGATGGATGACGGGGCATAGCAGGAGGAATAATATGTATGAGCTACAAGATTAAAGAGATAAGGTCTTGGAGCGATGAAGAGCTAGAGAAAAAGCTCGAGGAGCTAAAGGCGGAGCAGTTAAACCAGCGTATGCTGAAAGTGCTTGGCGGCGCCATAGAGAATCCGGCAAGGATAAGAAACACTAGGAGAACCATTGCTCGAATTTTAACAGTTATGAATGAAAGGAAGAAGAGGAAAGAGGAAAGTGAAGACAGAAAGGACAAGCAAGAAAAAACATGAAATATCAGCTAGCAACTTGATCAGACATGAACTCATAGGTTTAAGAGCAAAAGTAGTGAATAGTTTAAACGACATATTTATAGGAATTTCGGGAACCATTATCGATGAGTCACGAAATATGTTTAAAATAAAATGTGAGGATAACGTCATCAAAATGGTTCCGAAGGAGGCGTGCATTTTCGAGTTTGAACTTCCCAACGGTGATAAAGTGAGGGCTGATGGGCGAATGCTTAATGGACGTTCTGAAGAAAGGATAAAGATGAAGAGGCGAAAAATTGTCTGGCCGCTCACCGTTGAAAAGCAGTTTAAAAAAGCAAAATTTCGACCGGTAGTATGCGAGGTGTTGCCGCTTGACCCGTAATATAGGTGTTGACGTCAGGCCTCCACGGCAAAGCTGTGACGACCCTTACTGTCCATTCCATGGGGGGCTCCCAGTTCGTGGTATGATGTTTGAGGGAAAAGTAGTAAGAGATAAAATGCAAAGAACAGTGACCGTTGAACAAGAGTACTTAAAGTATAACTCCAAGTATAAGAGATATGAGAGGAGAAGATCGAAAATTCACGCACATAACCCGCCCTGCATAGACGCCAGACTGGGGGACAAAGTTAAGATTATGGAGTGCCGCCCTTTAAGTAAAACCGTTTCTTTTGTTGTCATAGAAAAAATCGGGAGGAAAGAGTGACTGGGTTGATGAAATATGTCTAAGCGCAGTACGAAGGTACGTGTTGGGATAAAACCTAGGGTCTCACGCGGATTACCTGCAGGTGCAAGAGTACTATGCGCTGATAACTCAGGCGCCAAAGAAGTTCAGATAATATCTGTGATAGGTTATAAGGGACGTCTTAATAGGTTTCCCTCCGCAGGCGTTGGTGACATGGTGTCAGTGGCAGTCAAGGAAGGAACACCTGAAATGAGAAGGCAGGTTTTAAGGGCTATTGTAATCAGACAGAGGAAACCATACAGAAGGAGAAACGGAGAATGGATACAGTTTGAAGACAATGCAGTAGCCATAGTGTCTCCTGAAGGAGATCCTAAAGGTTCCGAGATACATGGACCGATGGCACGGGAGGCGGCGGAGAGGTGGCCTAGGCTAGCAGGAATAGCGAGGATAATAGTTTAAGTGGTGGTGGCTGTGAAGAAAATAGTAAGCCCTCGAAGGCAAAGAAAAGCGCTGTACGGTGCACCGCTCCACGTAAGGCATAAAATGTTCGGTGCAAGGCTTGCCCCAGAACTTAGAGAGAAGTATGGAGTTAAGACGCTTCCTGTACGTGAAGGAGACGAGGTTCTAGTAATGCGAGGAGCATTTAGAGGAACCGAGGGGAAAGTTGTAGAAGTCGATGCCAAAAAGTATAGGATTCATGTGGAAAACGTAACTATAGAGAAGGCTGACGGAACAACCGTTTACTATCCACTTCACCCCTCAAAGGTAATGATAACCAAGCTTAAATTAGACGATGATTGGAGAAAAAGAATTATGGATAGAAAAAGAGGGCGCATGGAGGAGTAAGCGATGGGAAAAATGGGACAAAGAAGACACCTCAAACGAGTAGCTGCTCCAAAGTATTGGGCTACCCCCAGAAGGGCAGCAACTTGGATTGTTAAACCCAGTCCAGGACCGCATTCCATTGGGGAGTCCATCCCATTGTTAATTTTGATACGTGATTTATTGAAGATGGCAAGTGAGGCGCGTGAAGCAAAAAAGATCATAAGACAAGGGCATATTAAAGTAGATGGAGTGGTTAGAAAGGACTACAAGTTTCCTGTCGGGTTGATGGATGTTGTGGAGATCCCCCTACTAAATGAAGCCTATAGGGTTCTCCCTTCAAAGAAGTGGTTTACGTTGGTTCCGATAGACGGTGAAGAAGCGGAGTTTAAGCTATGCCAAATAAGAAACATGATGACCGTTAAGGAGGGCAACATTCAACTGGCGCTCCACGACGGCAGGAATATATTACTTCGCGTGGAGAACCCCAAAGTTTCTCCTCACGAAATATATCCCTATAGAACGCGAGACACCGTGAAGTTGCTGCTAGAAAACCAAGAAATAGTTGATCATGTCCGCTTTAAAGAGGGAGCATATGCTTTAATAACTGGAGCCAATGCCCATGTTTACCGCGGATTACCTGCAGGTGCAAGAGTACTATGCGCTGATAACTCAGGCGCCAAAGAAGTTCAGATAATATCTGTGATAGGTTATAAGGGACGTCTTAATAGGTTTCCCTCCGCAGGCGTTGGTGACATGGTGTCAGTGGCAGTCAAGGAAGGAACACCTGAAATGAGAAGGCAGGTTTTAAGGGCTATTGTAATCAGACAGAGGAAACCATACAGAAGGAGAAACGGAGAATGGATACAGTTTGAAGACAATGCAGTAGCCATAGTGTCTCCTGAAGGAGATCCTAAAGGTTCCGAGATACATGGACCGATGGCACGGGAGGCGGCGGAGAGGTGGCCTAGGCTAGCAGGAATAGCGAGGATAATAGTTTAAGTGGTGGTGGCTGTGAAGAAAATAGTAAGCCCTCGAAGGCAAAGAAAAGCGCTGTACGGTGCACCGCTCCACGTAAGGCATAAAATGTTCGGTGCAAGGCTTGCCCCAGAACTTAGAGAGAAGTATGGAGTTAAGACGCTTCCTGTACGTGAAGGAGACGAGGTTCTAGTAATGCGAGGAGCATTTAGAGGAACCGAGGGGAAAGTTGTAGAAGTCGATGCCAAAAAGTATAGGATTCATGTGGAAAACGTAACTATAGAGAAGGCTGACGGAACAACCGTTTACTATCCACTTCACCCCTCAAAGGTAATGATAACCAAGCTTAAATTAGACGATGATTGGAGAAAAAGAATTATGGATAGAAAAAGAGGGCGCATGGAGGAGTAAGCGATGGGAAAAATGGGACAAAGAAGACACCTCAAACGAGTAGCTGCTCCAAAGTATTGGGCTACCCCCAGAAGGGCAGCAACTTGGATTGTTAAACCCAGTCCAGGACCGCATTCCATTGGGGAGTCCATCCCATTGTTAATTTTGATACGTGATTTATTGAAGATGGCAAGTGAGGCGCGTGAAGCAAAAAAGATCATAAGACAAGGGCATATTAAAGTAGATGGAGTGGTTAGAAAGGACTACAAGTTTCCTGTCGGGTTGATGGATGTTGTGGAGATCCCCCTACTAAATGAAGCCTATAGGGTTCTCCCTTCAAAGAAGTGGTTTACGTTGGTTCCGATAGACGGTGAAGAAGCGGAGTTTAAGCTATGCCAAATAAGAAACATGATGACCGTTAAGGAGGGCAACATTCAACTGGCGCTCCACGACGGCAGGAATATATTACTTCGCGTGGAGAACCCCAAAGTTTCTCCTCACGAAATATATCCCTATAGAACGCGAGACACCGTGAAGTTGCTGCTAGAAAACCAAGAAATAGTTGATCATGTCCGCTTTAAAGAGGGAGCATATGCTTTAATAACTGGAGGGAAAATGAGAGGAGAGCAGGGAGAAATTATCGAGATAAAAAGACGACTTGGACGAAGAGCAAGCACAGTGGTTATTCAGAAGAACGGCAAATTGATTGAAACAATCTTGGACTACGTGTTTCCTTTAGGTATAACGCAGCCTTTGATAAAACTCCCTGAAAGCGGAGGAGCCTAAAATGGAACAAGTGATAAACGAGGAGAGTATAGAGAAGAAGTGGAAGAACCCCATGTATAAGCCTTTTATAGCGAAAGTCGTAGTAAACATGGGCATTGGCTCCAGCGGCGAAAAACTCGTAAAGGCCATGAAAGTATTAGAGTCTATAACTGGTCAGAAGCCTGTTGAGTGTAGAGCTAAGAAAACGATAAGAGATTTCGGGATCAGGAAACGTGAGCCTATAGGATGTAAAGTTACCCTTAGAGGAGAGGCGGCGAGGAAATTCTTGGAGAAAGCATTGGATGCTGTAGAAAAAACGCTAAACCCCGACTCATTCGATCATCATGGAAACATATCCTTTGGCATACGTGAACATATAGATATACCAGAAACCAAATATGACCCCGAACTCGGCGTCTTCGGCATGGACGTGTGTGTTTCCTTCGAAAGACCAGGATACCGTGTTAGCAGGAGAAAGAGGAGAAAGTCAAGGATCCCGAAGAAGCAAAGAGTCACCAAGGAGGAGGCCATATTGATACTAAAAAGAGAGTTTAACGTTAAGTTCGGCGAGAGAAAGAAAAGATGGTAGAAGAGAGGGAGATAAAGTATGGCAAAAAAATTCGGTAAAGGAAGCCATACATGTCGTAACTGTGGGACACATAGAGGAGTAATAAGACGTTATGGATTAATGATCTGCCGTAGATGCTTTAGGGAGAAGGCAGAAAGAATGGGATTCCGAAAATACAACTAGGAGGCGGCGCCATGCTACTAGATCCTCTAGCAGACGCATTATCAAATAT
>JAHAWR010000018.1:18467-20177 GCA_018383835.1 Candidatus Jordarchaeia archaeon
AGAGAGTTGGCAAAAGAGAGGTAATAATCAACATAGCATCCAAACTTGTCGGCAACGTGCTGCACGTCATGCAAAAATACGGATACATAGGCGAGTTCGAACATATAGATGATGGAAGAGCCGGGAAGTTCAGAGTTCAGCTTTTAGGAAGAATAAACAATTGTGGTGTTATTAAGCCAAGGTTTCCAGTAAAATTTAAAGAGATTGATGTAACCGAAAGGAGATACCTTCCAGGTCAAGGGATAGGAATCTTGATCCTAACAACTCCTCAAGGTGTAATGTCGCACTATGAGGCGAAGGAAAGAAAAATCGGTGGGCGGCTCTTAGCTTTCGTTTACTAATCAATGTTTTCAATTCTTGTCTTTAGTATATTTCAGCTTTTTAACTTCAAAAAGGAGGGGCACTATAAGATTTTCCATAAAAGTTTATCTCCGGCATACTTGCGATAAACATATATACCGTCTTGAAATACTCTTGGGTCCTTTTCTTTAATTTTTGTTGCTTGTTGTATGTTGGCAGCGCTTTGCCCCACAGCTTCAACATCAATGCCCGCTAATATTACGTTGTCTTTCTCTACCTTAACTTCCACTCCTGGAGGGATACGCGTTTTTCTGGGGCTCTTCTCGCCTAGGAAGTTTTCTATTATTACCTCTCTTGTTTCCGGTACAAACTTTACGCTGATAGGGAAGTGCGCGTAAGCGATCTTCATAACATACTTATAACCCTGAGTGACTCCTATGATCATATTTTTAATGCGACTTCTTACACTTCCTAGGATGGCCAGTTGTTTTTTCTTAGGATAGTAAGCGTCTAGAACCACTTTATCATCTTCTTTTCTTATTGTAATGCCCCTTGCATGGGAGAAGTCTTTTTCTAGTTTACCAAGAGGGCCGCTAACGCGCACTTTCATCCCATCGACGTCTACTTTCACGTTGTCTGGAATTTTGACCTCTAATACCGCATGAACTGTTTTAACCATACTTCACTCTTCCCCCTAAAAATGTTCACTCAAGTTGGGAGAAAAGAGAGGAACTTAAATTTGTTTCGTAATAAGTGCCGCTTCCCAGAGGAGCGCATTCATCTTTTAATGCGCTCACTCCATTCCTCGAGCTTGCTCATTATCTCTTCAGCCGTTTTGATGTCCAGCTTTGCTGCTCCACTCATTCTTAATTGTTTAATTAACTGTGAGATCTCGTAGAATATCGGGCCATGAACCCTTGATTGCAACTGGTCTCTAGCAGTTTCCAATGCTCTTGCTATGTCCTCGGCTGGCCGGTTTCTTTCAATTAATTCAATAACTTGTGAAAATGCAGGAGAGACGCGTACACCGAAACTTCTAACAGTTAGTGCCCCTTCCGTTAATGGAGGGGCTTGCACAGGGACCGCTATCTTCTCAACGCCGACTGACTCCTTAGCTTTGCCTGCAAGGAGCTCCTCAATACGTTTCACTCCATTTAAAATTTCTTCGGTTTTTGCAAGCGAAGCAACTAAACCGCTAAGCATCTGATGTACACTACTTAACGTGTTCTTGAGCTCGCTAAGTGATGTCCTAACTTCACCAAAAACGACGAAAACGGCCTTTGAAAAATCGTCGAGAACGGCTTTAACAGCTGCTATTGCTTCCAAAAGCTTTTCGGCAGCATCCTTTTCCGCCAAAAAAACACCTCCACCAGAAGTGGCTTTATAGTTCCTAAATTATGTAAAACTTCA
>JAHAWR010000138.1 GCA_018383835.1 Candidatus Jordarchaeia archaeon
TAACTTATCTATACTTACAACTATTTAAACCTTCCTACTTGGAAACTGCTAACAACGGCTCTTAGACGAGTTCGAAGCTTTTGCCGACAGGACGGAACCCAGAAGTTAGAGAAGACCTCAACTCGGCTACCTCCTTAAATCATAAAAGGCACATGGTGGACCTCATGAAGCAGGGTCACTTTTGCAGTGTTAAAGGGTGCGGGAACCCGGCCGCCAGGTCCTTCTCGCAGAGAGAAATAGCTGAACCGGCATCGAAGGCTGGCCTCTCGTTGCCGTCAAGCGAGAAGAGGGTTTACCTTTGCGAGAAACACTACAAGCAGGTTAAGAAGGAGCTGAAGAAGCAGAAAAAAGCGGAGAAACTTAGGCATGGTCTTCCATTCTAAAGCTGCCTCCCGGAAGAGAGAAAGTTCCCTTCCTATTCCCACTCTATTGTTGCCGGCGGCTTGTTGGTTATGTCGTAGACCACGCGGTTTACTCCCTTAACCTCGTTAACTATTCTTGAAGCGATCCTCTCTAGTAGGCTCCAGTCTAGTTTGGCGAAGTTGGCTGTCATCGCGTCTAGGCTCTCAACGATCCTTACGGCTACGACGTACTCGTATGTTCTCGCATCCCCCATGACGCCCACCGCCTTGACTGGGAGGAGCACAGCAAAGGCCTGCCAAAGCTTCTCGTAGACGCCGGCCCTCCTGATCTCCTCCTCCACTATGGCGTCGGCCTCCCTCACGATCTCGAGCTTCTCCCTCGTCACCTCCCCCAGCACCCTAACCGCTAGGCTCGGGCCCGGGAATGGGTGCCTCCAGAGTATCTCCCGCGGTATCCCGATTTTCTCCCCAAGCCGCCTAACCTCGTCCTTGTAAAGGTAGGCGAGGGGCTCGACCAACCTAAGCCTCATCCTTTCCGGGAGAGTTACGTTGTGGTGGGACTTTATTCTCGCGGCGGCTTGGCTGGTGGCTGCGGACTCCACCCTGTCAGGATATATTGTCCCCTGTCCTAGGAACCTGAACTCGCCATACTCCTCCTCAAGCTCCCTCGCCTTCCTCTCAAACACCTCTATGAACGTGTGGGATATCACCTTCCTCTTCTCCTCAGGGTCGGTGACCCCCCTTAACCTTTCAAGGAATAGGTCGCCGGCGTCCACGACGTGGAAGTTTTTGAATTTCATCTTCTCCCTGAATGTCCTTATAACCTCCTCAGCCTCTCCCTTCCTCAGGAGTCCGTTGTCCACGAATACGCAGTGAAGCCTGTCTCCGGCAGCCGAGTGTATTATCGTCGCCGCAACGGTCGAGTCGACGCCTCCGCTTACAGCCATTATGATGTTACCCCCCTCCTTGATCTTCTCCCTTACCTCCTTTACGGCCTCGTCAACCCAGCTTTCCACAACCCACGTCGGCCTACACCCACAGATCTTCAACACGAAGTTCTCGAGGATCTTCAACCCCTTAGACGTGTGGGCTACCTCGGGGTGGAACTGGACGCCGAAAATCTTTTTCTCCTGGTTCGCGTAGGCTGCAACTGGCGTGCCTTCTGTTCTGCCCAGAACCTTGAATCCGTCAGGGAGCCTCACAACGTTGTCTCCGTGGCTCATCCAGACCGTCTCGACGACGTCAAGCCCCCTAAAGAGCTCGTCTTCACACTCAACGTAGAGGATGGTTCTCCCATACTCCCTCCTCTCCCCCCTCTCTATCTCCCCTCCAAAAACGTGGGCTATGAGCTGGTGCCCGTAGCATATCCCGAGGATGGGGATCCCCCCCTCCTCACACCACCTGAAGAACTCGCGGCCAACCCTGGGGCTCCCCTCCTCGTAGACGCTCCTTGGTCCGCCGGAAAGTATTATGCCCTTAACCCTTCCCCCCTCAAGCTCGCTTAAACTCGCATGGAAGGGAAGTATTTCCGAGTAGACTCCGAGTTCCCTCACCCTCCTCGATATAAGGTGGGTGTACTGGCCACCAAAGTCTAAGATGACTATTGTGTCGTGCAACCCCCTTCTCACCTCAGCTTCGTCAATGTTAGTCTCAGGATCTCGGCGGCGTCCTCGGATCTGTCAGCCACCCCCTCAACTCCCTCTATGACCCGCGAAACCCCTATAGCTAAAGTCATAGGGACGTCCGCGAACTCCTCGCCCTGCAGCTTCCTCCTGAGTCTGAGGTGCTTTTCGTCGACCACGTGCTCAATCCTGTCAACTCTATCAACCATGGATGTGTCGTCCTTACCGTTAACGAAGCTGGCCACGGCGTCATTGAGCAACTTGGCGCATCTTATAGCGTCTCTAAGCATATCCAAAAAGTCTTCCCCTCCGAGCACCCTCTTAGCGACGTCCCCCCTCAGAATGGTGAGGTTGCTGATGGCGAAGCTGGCACTCCCAGCCACAGCGTCGATCTTACCCGTAAGGTGGATAAGGTCTTCCCTGTCGACGAGGTTTGAGCTCCAGTTTGAGAGCTTAGTCAGTATTGTCCTCTTTACGTCAGCCACCTTCTCCCTAAGTGAGACGAACTCTTCAACCTTCTTTTGCACATCCCCCCTTTTCCCTGAAAGCACATCCATGAATATCTCTTCCGCAACGGAGAGACACGACACGACAGTCTCACTCTGAAGCCTGACCTCCTCGAGCACATCCCTCTCACTCTCAGACCACAAAATCATAAAGTGCCACCCTTCCTAACGATCACCCTTAAGAAAAGAGGAGATGCAGCCGACTTTTAAAAATTCTTTTCCCAATGCACGGGAAAAGCTGCCCGTCACATTTGAAGGTACGAGTCCAGTTTTTCAAGTAGTAGCACAATTCCGGCGCGTCCCGCCCACCTGGAAAACCTTAACCTCGGGACCCCTTCACGTCCATAATGTTAAACTCTGAGTCGTCGACGAAGAGCACCTCCGCGAAATCCAAGTCGACACCCATCCTCTCCTGACCAGCTTAACGATCATTCTCATGTTCCGGGGCCTCCTCTGCCAGTTAACCTGCGGAAAATAAAAAAGTAGTCTCTTATCCCGAACAACTCAAGGAGCATTTCAACCTTATAACCTTATTAGGCTCCTCATCGTTGGCGCTGGCTAAAGAGACTATGACGTCCCTTCTACTCAGCTCGTCGAGCAGCTCCCTAACGCCAGGCAGGAGCCAAACGCTCACTCCAAGTGCATCAACAATCAAGTCGCCCCCAACCTTCCTAAAGGGGCACCAGAATGCTCGCATACCCTCCTCAACGCTCCACAACGTCTCAATCCGCATCGAACATGAGAAGCCTTACCAAGAAACCACCCACGAAAGTCGAGCTACCAATAAGTTTCCCTGGGGAAAGCCAGCGATCCGTGACCGAGACCTAGGATGGCGCTTCCCCATTCCCGCGGGAAACCTCCATTTCAACAATGCAGTAGACGTTAAGGAACCTTACATCGGTAACCTTCACGTGGACTCCATTACCTAGCTTCATCACTTCCTCTATGGACGTCTCCCAAGTTTTCCTTACCTTATCCTCGGAAGCTAGCCCATACTTTGCCAGTTCGCTTCTGAGCGCTAAAGCCTTAACTCTAAGCCTTCCATTCTCCATTTCCCTAAACAGGCTCCAGACGTTCGCGTCCATCAGACGTTCGCCTCCTGCAACATAAGGTTT
>JAHAWR010000140.1 GCA_018383835.1 Candidatus Jordarchaeia archaeon
GTTCTGGTTAGGGGCCTAAACCTCCCCGAGAGGGTCAGGTATACCGTTTTCTATGGAGCACCCTTCTTCCGCGTTAAGCTTGTGGACTTGGACTCGGCCTCGACAAGGCTATTGAGGATCCTGGCAGGGGTCTTCAAAGACGACGAGCGGTTGAAGCCCTACATCTCCAACGTGGAGAAGTACGCGGACAGGTTACGCGCCATAATAAAGGAGAACCTCTCGACAATGAAGTCTAGCGCCGAGGACGTTGTAGTCAGAGAGTGCGAAATCCTTCTCCCAGACCTGAGAACATATATTCAGGGATCCGGTAGGGCATCCCGGCTCCACGCCGGGGGGATAACCAAGGGCGCGTCTATACTGCTCGAGGATGAGGAGCTTGCCAGCGCCTTCATTAAGAGAGCAAGTTACTACGATGTGGAGTTTAAGGGTAGAGGCGAAGTGGACTTCGAGAAGCTGAAAGGAGAAATAGACCGTTCGAGGAGGGGGGTGGAGGTGGGGGAGGGGGAGCCCGTCAAGCCGGCCCTGCTCATCGTTGAGAGCCCGACGAAGGCGAGACAGATAGCGCGGTTCTTCGGGCAGCCGAGCATGAAGGCTTTTAGGGGGGACGACGGTGAGGTGGCGCTCGTAGCCTACGAGGTTGCCACCGGAAACTACGTTATGACCGTGACAGCCTCTCTAGGGCATGTGGTGGACTTGGTGAGGGATAGAGGTTTCTTTGGCGTGCTCGTGAAGGGGAACAGGTATGTCCCAGTTTATGGCACGATTAAGAGGTGCAGGAGCTGCGACTACCAGTACGTGGGTGACGGGGGCTGCCCGAAGTGTAAAGAGGAGGGCGGCGGGGCGCCTGTTGACTCCAAGTCTAGGATAGAGATTCTCAGAAGGCTGGCAAGGGACGTCGAGTTCGTCATAGTGGGCACAGACCCCGACGCCGAGGGCGAGAAGATAGCGTGGGACTTAAAGATCCTCCTTAAGCCGTGTGCAAGAGAGGTTAAAAGAGCCGAATTCCACGAGGTCACGAGGAAGGCTGTGGTTCAAGCGCTGAGCCAGCTCAGGGACGTGGATGAGAGGCTCGTGGAGGCTCAAATAGTCAGGAGGGTGGAGGACAGGTGGGACGGCTTCTCCCTCAGCAGGAGGCTGTGGAACCACTTCAAGGACTACAGCCTCTCGGCTGGAAGGGTTCAGTCCCCCGTCTTGGGATGGATAATAAAAAGGGCGGAGGAGGGGAAGAAGCGGAAGACGGTCACCGTTATAGACGAGTTCTCCCTAACCATAGAGGGGCTGGCGAGCAGGGAGCCAATACTCGAAATATCCCTCGTGGAAAGGAGGATGGATGAGGAGACCCCTCCGCCACCCTACACAACAGACTCCCTACTCAGAGATGCGAACGCCATACTCAAGCTCCCAGTCGACAAGACCATGCAGCTGGCGCAGGACCTATTCGAGAACGGCTTGATAACTTATCACAGGACTGATAGCACCAGGGTGAGCGAGAGAGGGCTGGTGGTCGCGAAAGAGTACCTTAAAGAGGACTTCACCCCGAGAACGTGGGAGGCGGAGAGTGCACACGAGGCGATAAGGCCAACTAGGCCTCTGGACAGGGCGAGCTTGGTGCGACTTGTGGAGGAGGGGGTCATAGGCTTGTCCGCTGAGTTAACTCCAAGCCACCTCGCCCTCTACGACCTTGTTTTCAGACGGTTCATGGCTTCCCAGTGCCTGCCGGTCAGTGTTGTCAGGGAGGTTTACAGGATCAGGGCGGACGGCGTCGAGACCGTGGAGGTCAGGGTTGTTGATGTGAAGGGGCGGGCGCACCAGCTCTACAAGTACATGCTACCCTCAGTCAAGCCCCCTCTCCCCAAGGGTACACACAGAGTTAAGGCGAGAATACTGCGCCTTCCAAAGGAGCCGCCATACACGCAGTCGGACGTCATCAAGCTTATGAAGGAAAGGGGGATAGGTAGACCCTCAACTTACGCTACAATAATCCAGAAGCTCCTCCTTAGAGGCTACGTCGAAGAGGTCGGGGGGCGGCTCAAGCCGACTGAGAAGGGCATAAAGGTCTACAGTCACCTCAACCAGCACTACGGCAGATTCGTCTCGGAGGAGCGCACGAGGCAACTCGAAGAGAAAATGAGCATGATAGAGAAGGGGCTGCTCGACCACCAGGAGGCGCTAAACGAAATATACCATGAAGTGAGAAGCCATATATTACCTGTAGGAGAGGAGCACGTGCCGGCAGAAGCCACACCAGACTAGGGTGGTGGATCCACCGGCGCTACATGCCTCTAGGAGGCTAGAATGCGGCACTCCCTAATTCTCAGGTGTGGGCCTCCCTCACCCACGTTAAACCCCTTCTCCATGTTCGGCTTAAGCCTGAAGTCATTTCCTATGGCGTCCACACTTGCAAGGATGCGCGGTATCAGCCCGGTGACCCTCAGTCCCCTGACAGGCTTCACCTCCTCCCCCCTCTCAACTAGGTATGCCACCTCCGGTGTGAGCTGGAACAAGCCGCTGAAGGGCGTCACCCGGCTTTCAGAGGAGGATTTGACATAGATACCCTCTCTCGTCTCCTCCACTATCTCCCTCGGCTTCCAGTCTGATGGCGCAATGTATATGTTGCTCATTGTGGGCCTAGGCTTGTGTGTGACGCCGTGCGCGTTCCCTGCTTCGTCTCCGCTGGGGGCGGAGAGGCGCGTGTGGAGGAGGCGCACGTTCCCCCCAGCGAGCAGGAGTTTCCTCTTCGCCCTAACCCCCTCGTCGTCCCATTGGAAGGAGCCGTAGCCGTGCTCGAGTAGGGGGTCGTCGACCAGCATGAATTCTTCGGGGAGCCTGACCCTCTTGAATGGCTGACCAGTATATATGTCTCCCTCCAGCATGTGAGCCGCCTCGTGCGCCAGTACTCCAGTAGCCTCGCAGTCCAGTATTATAGTCTGCTTCCTCCAACTGAACGTGAGAGGAAGCTGCTTGGCGTTGGCAGAGTCCACCGCCCTAGCCACAAACCCGTCCAAGAGCTCCTCCCACTTGGCCACAGCCTCGAGCCCGCCTACCCCTCCCACGCAGAGACTCGAAAAGCCTTCCCCTGCCCCCCTCACGACAAGGTACGCCACAAGGTCCGTTAGCGGCGTAACCTCCCTTACCCTCGCTCCCTCAGAGGTGATAAGCGTGCTATCAGTAAGCGTGAAGGCCGCCACTGCCTCCAGCCTAAATGCCGCGCCTTTAAGGTGATCGTAAACGGAGTCTCTTAACCCTAAGAGTATTTCCTCTACGCGCTCCGCATCAAAGGCCTCTCGGGCAACCCACTTTTTCTCCCCCTCCTCCACTTCAACCTCAACAGGGTGGAGGGCTCCTTCGGCAGCCATAGCCTGCCTTAAAGCCCTCTCGCCAACCTCTCCTCCATCAACCCCGCCGTTCACGTTCACGCATGCGACTCCGTAGCCTCTAGCGATGCACCTGCAGATGAGCCTGCTGGTTTCAGACTCCAAGTGCTCGGCGGAGTCACCTCTCAACGCGACTTGGATGCTCTGCTG
>JAHAWR010000136.1 GCA_018383835.1 Candidatus Jordarchaeia archaeon
CTTTTCCCGTCCACGCTGATCCGCCTCGAGACCTGCACTTCGTCGCTGTCGATGGGGATCAACCTATCGCTGTTGTCAAGCCAGAGGGTAACTTTAGCGTAGCTAGGCGGCTTCCCTTGCCCGCTTCCGGCAAAGATTAAATCGGTCAGGAGGGATGCCCTAAGGCTTTTCGAGCTTAAATTGCCGAGCACAAACAGTACTGCGTCTATTATATTGCTCTTACCGCTCCCATTCGGGCCAAAAATAGCCGTGAAACCCTTAGGAAATATTAACGTAACTTTTCTATCACCGTAACTTTTAAAGTTTGTCATTTCTAACTTCTTCAAGAACACCAAATCCTAGGCCCCCTGGCAACGAGGCGACCATTATGCAGCCCCTCGAAAGAAACCCATACATCCGATTATTTATAACTTCTAAGAAAACTAAACCTTAGCTATCCTAGCAAAAACGTTCGGTTACTTTTAAAATTTAATGAGGGGATGGCTGGCTACGCGATCTCACTATTCTCGCTTTTCGAGGGTCTACCCCCCGCCACACTGTTTTAAAGCCCAAGAACTCTAGGACAGGGTCAAAATCCTTTACGCCATGTCTTCTGAGCACCTCCTCTGCCTCACTTCTCGTTCCCCCCTCAACCCGCTCCAGCTCCGCTTCAATTTCTCTGAGAAGTGCATCACTTACCAGCACGTCACCTAGAAGACGGTACCCCTCGACTTTAAGGTTCTCCTTTACTGCGTCCACGCTCAGCCCGTACTCCGCCGCCACCTCATTCAAGTAGACGACGTCTCCCTTCGGCTTATACCCCTTAAGTTCTAGAACTCTGAGCGCCCTTCCACTCGCCTCGGCTTCTCGTCTGCCAAGCATCTCTAAGAGACTTTTCAGGGGAATCCTTCTCTTATAGTATATAACGTCCGGATATTTCTGGAAGGACGAGCAGGCTAGTTCCTCGTTTACAAGCAAAATAACCCGCTCCTTCAGCTTCCCTAGCTTCTCTAGCTTCCTCTTAACATAGTTTTCTGTCCAGAAGCCCACTATCTCCACGTAGACTTTCACGTTGCCCTTCTCCAAGGAGAAATCTGGCACGAGAACCGAAGACCCCGCGACAAGCGCTTCAGGTTCTCTCCGTATTTTCCATTCCGTGCCGAGCGATTGAAACGACGTGTAGAAGTCCTCCTCAACGCTGCTATCAAACTCCTCCCTCTCCTTGATGATGCTGAAAAGATACTTATCTCTATGGGTCAGTAGGAACTCGTAAACTCTAGGCTTCCCGTCCGTGCCCCTCCTCACTACATTCGCCCTTAAACTCCACGTGTCCAAGGAAATGATCGATGGCAGAATCTTAGCCATGGCGGTACCATACTTCTCGGTCAGCTTCATGAGGGAGGCCGGCCCATCAATGGTTAGAGATACTCCCCTACCCACCCTCTCGGCGAAGTACATAAGCCCCCTGTACTTGACCTCTCTAAGCACGTTCTTAAACGGCCCCTCAACGTAAACGTTCATACTGGTGGCGTTAAAAAGCATGGTCTGAGCTAATGATAAATTATACTTTTTGAGGAGCTCGTCGGGCTCAATGTCACTGAACGCCGACATAACTTGCTCCCCTTCTTGGTCGGCCCACAGCGCCTCCTCTACCTCCTCTATGCTGGCGGAGAGCTTCGAAGCGACTTCCTTAAGTATTTTCCTTCTTGTATCTCTATCTACAACGATCCCTCCAACTTTGCTCGCCTCCTCGAAAACCAGCCTTCTAACCTCAACAGGGTTAAGTTTGCTCCTTACCTCAAATGTGCTCCTCCTCTCGAGCAGAACCCGTAAACCCCTGATAAAACGGTAGTTCACACCTTGCTCAAACTCCCCTACAATGTCGAGGATCTCGTCTCTTTTCCTTCCAGTACTACTCCTGAAAACCTCTATCACCTCGGATGCCAGCTCAATGTTCTCCCTACTAAGCCTAGCAAAGCAGGGGAAAATTTTGTTCCCATAAACCTTAACAACCAGCAGCTCGCTGGGAAGCATACACTCCACCCGAAGCCTGTGAATGTTACCCCATGCAGCGAAACCGGCGTAAATGCCGGAGCAGACCAAAAGGTACTTCCTTTCTTGGGAACTGCGGGAAATGCATCTTCAAGTTCGCCAAACTCTGACAAGTAACTAAGCGCAGTTAACGCGTTTAAATACTCTTTTAACATTTTCAAGTAACGCGTCCTCCACACTGCTCGCCTTCAACCCTTTCACATCAGCTATCTTTTCGACGACCATCCTGCAGTCAGCCGGCTCACCAACCACCCCCCTATACTCTACGGGGCCATCGGACTCGCAGAGTAAGAGCTCCAAGGACACACGCCGAGCCACCCTTCTAACCTTACTCGAGTACGTTACTGCAGGCGTCACCGAGAAATAGTATCCTCTCCTCACACCCTTCTCGATGAGTTCGGCAGGCCCCGTGAACCAGTGAATTACGACTGCTAAGTCTCCGTACTCCTCAAGAATATTGAAAACCCTTCTTTCAGCCTTAAGGGAGTGAATGATCACCGGTAACCGGTTCTCGTCTGCGAAGTCCAGCATAGCTCTGAAGACAACTTCCTGTTTCAGCTGCACTTCTCTCTCTTGCGACTGATAGTGATCCAGCCCAACCTCTCCAACAGCGACGATCTTACTTACGTTTCTCCTCAGCATGGTTAGAGCATCCTCCAAGCCGCTGTCAACGTTGAAGTCTCGCTGCACGGCGAGCGGGTGCAATCCAAGTGCAGGTTTAACCATAGCTTCAGAGGCATCAGCAATGTTAAGCGTCCTCCCCATTGACTCCACGTCCATGGAGACCGCGATGACCCCGCATACCCCCACCTCCCTCGCCCGCTTAAGAACATCCTCGAGGTTTTTGTAGAGGTCGACGTGGCAATGAGCATCTACAATCAACGTTTTCACCTCCAAAGTAGAGGATCAATCTCCCCCTAAAGGATGTTGTAGGGTGAAATTATCTTTTAAAAGTTAATTTGCCAGTTTTTGATGGCAACGTGCTCTTTTTAGCCGTGAAAACGTAAAGCATTTATTTTTATTATATTTAATTGGGGAATGATTCTCTACCTTGTGGGGGTTTTGAGGGTGTCTAGGGCTTATGATGTAGCTAGGCGCAACGTTGTTTTTTGTAAGACGGACGACTCCTTGTGTGAAGTTGCTAGGAAAATGGTGGAGGAGGAGGTGGGATCTGTCCTTGTACAGGACGAGGAAGGTAACGTTGTGGGGTTAATAACCGACAGGCAAATATTTCAGTTTGTAGCCGAGGGAGGGAACCCGGCTGACACCATAGCGGAGGAAATAATGACTTCGCCAGTTTACATGGTCGACAAAGAAGACTCGTTAGAGGAGGTTAGAAGAGTCTTCCTTAAGACCAACGCGCCACGGCTCGCCGTTTGTTATGAGGGACGCGTAGTCGGCGTCATAAGCCGTAAATTCTTGGAGAGAATACTCTCCTTAAAGCGCAGCTCCCTGTATGTTTAATCTAAAAACACGAAACAGAAACGCGGAAAAGAAAAACGTTTTTAAGTTGTTTTCCCCAAAATAAATGATAAATTTCTCTTTATAAACTCTTTAGGTGGTTTGTATGGGCGGCGAGGCGAGTTCTGGACGTAGTGGGGGGAGGGAAAAGCGTTACTTGAAAATG
>JAHAWR010000137.1 GCA_018383835.1 Candidatus Jordarchaeia archaeon
AAGAAGAAAAGCGTTACTATCGGGCACCTCCCCTAAGAACTCAGCTACAAAACTATGTTTTCCAGATCGGCACCTCGAAGAACGCTTTTCTTCTTTTATTTATTACTTTCCTTTGGTGGTTGGCTTGTTTGATGTAGTTTTAAGTGATGAAGAGAGACGGATTAGGGATGAGGTCAGGGAGTTTGTGAAGCGTGAGATAACTAGTGAGTATCTTAACATGCTTGACAGGGATGAGCTTGATTTTCCTTTGGAGGTTTACAGGAAGTTTGGCGAGAGGAATCTTCTCGGGGTTAGGTTTCCGAAGGAATATGGTGGACGCGGAAGTACTTGGGTGGCTGAGTGTGCTGCGGTTGAGGAGGTTGGGGTTGTTGGCTCGGCTATTGGGTGCGCCTACTCTATGCCAAGCATCGTCGGGGAGGCGCTCTACCATTTTGGGACGGAGGAGCAAAAGAGGAAGTACCTTGTGCCGATGCTTAAGGGGAGGCTTGTGTCAGCTGAGGCGCTGACCGAGCCTCGTGGAGGCGGAGGCTCCGACTTCTTCGGCACGACCACCACTGCTAGGAAGGACGGAGAGTACTATGTTCTTAACGGGGAGAAGAGGTTTATAGCCGGGGGCAAGAGTGCGGACTTTATACTGGTTTACGCTAGGACGAACCTAGACCCGAATGTGCCTGGCCACAGGGCTATAAGCGCGTTCATAGTGGAGAGGGGCATGGGGGTTGAGGTTGCCTACACTTACAACCTTCTCGGCTTCAGAGGGATGGGGACGTCGCGCCTCGTCTTTAAGGACGTGCAGGTTCCAGCTGAAAACTTGGTTGGGAAGGAGAATGAGGGAGCGGCCATATTTAATAAGATGATGGTGCCAGAGAGACTTACGTCCGCCGCCGGAGCGATAGGTGGAGGGCGGGCGGCGCTGGACGTTGCTATAAGGTACAGTATTTTGAGGAGGGCGTTCGGGCGCCCCATAAGGGACTTTCAGGGTGTGAGCTTTAAGGTTGCCGAGAGCGTGATGAAGCTTGACGCGGCGAGGGCTCTGACGTACATGGCTGCGAGGATGGCTGACCGTGGGCTTGAGGCGAGGAGGTTTGTGGCCGAGGCGAAGGCGTTCGCGACTGAGGCTGGGTGGGAGGCGGTGAACAACGCTATGCAGATACTCGGAGGGATAGGTTACACCACTGTTTACCCTGTTGAGAGGGCGCTTAGGGACGCGCGCCTAGGGCTCATATGGACTGGGTCGAACGAGGTTATGAGGATGATTATACAGCACGAGGTCTACAAGGAGTACCTGAAGGGTGAGAGGGAGCCGGCGAGGGACATAGAGGAAGACGCCGCAGACGCCGACAAGACGGAAGAGAAAAGATACGAGTAAGAGGAGGCCCTCATTTTTGTGGTTTCTCTCTGGGGTCTGGAGTAGCTGCGAAAAAGCTTTACGGGAGGAATAATTTTCTTTTTGTGGGTTTCATGGTCTGTGTTATGGAGGTGTTATGGATGAAGGTGTGTGTGCTTGGTTGTGGAACGGTAGGTGGTACGGCTGCCATGATTCTGGGTGCAAGCGGCTTGTTCGATGAGATGGTTTTGGGGGATGTGCGTGAGGAGGCTGCAAGTAGGATCGCTGCGGCCTGTAAGTGTAAGACTCATGTGGAATGCATTGATGTTAACGATCGGGAGAGCTTGAAGAGTGTCATGAAGGGAGCAGACATTGTGCTAAACTGCACTGGCCCATTCTACGAGTATGGTCCGAAGGTTCTGAGGGCCGCCATAGAGGCTAAGGTCAACTACGTTGACGTGTGCGACGACTTGGATGCCACGATGAAGCAGCTCGAGATGGATAAGGAGGCCAAGAATGCTGGTTTAACTGCGCTTATAGGGATGGGGAGCTCGCCTGGGCTCGCCAACGTGATAGCGAAGTATTGTGCTGAGAACATTCTGGACGAGACTGACGCTATAGATATCCTTCACGTTCATGGAGGAGAGGCGAGTGAAGGCGCGGCTGTCATAAAGCACAGGATACACTCGATGATGATGGACATACCCATGTTCTTGGATGGGAAGATGGTTACGGTTAGGCTTTTCGAGGAGAGCGGGAGGGCGCTGGAGGCTGATGTGGAGTTTCCGGAGGTAGGAACATACCGCGTCCACGCTTACCCCCACCCCGAAACAATAACGCTGCCAAGGTATATTAAGGGAGTTAAGAGGGTTACGAACCTCGGCACGGTTGCGCCGCCAAACTACATAAACCTCATCAAAGACGTCGTCAGACTTGGAATGACGAGCGAGGAGCCCATAGAAGTACAGGGACAAAAGGTTGTTCCGCTCGAGTTCGCCGTAGCGTTCATACTCTCACGGAGGGAGAAACTTCTCAAGGAGGCAGGCATGAGTCAAGCCATGGGCTGCCTCAAAATAGATGTCAAAGGGAAGAAGGGAGGAGAAGAAGTGACCTACTCGTTCTCCTTCACTTCCAAGGGGGCAGGCATGGGTGAGGGAACCGGTATACCCGCAGCGATAGGGACAATACTGATGGCGCAGGGCAAAGTGCACGGCAAAGGCGTGCTCCCACCGGAAGCATGCCTAGACCCCATGGACGTCCTTAAGCTAGCACAGGAAATCCTCAAGCGCATGGGAGCAAAGGGTATCCCTCTCATAGTGGAAGTAACAGACAAGAAAGGCAAAAGAAGGGTCAAACTAGATGAAGTTATACCTGAACTATCCTAAACCCTTTTCTCATTAATGTCATTCTAATTTTTTAGAAGCTCCCTTAGAAGCCCTCCTTTGGCTGATGGCAGAGCACACGCCTCGCCTTCAGCTGGCCATAAGCAGTTTTCAGCGCGTTTCAGTGATTGTTCATTAATGCAACCATTGTTATTAAGGGAGGGGTTTAAAGGAGTGAGTGGTTTATGAGGGTTCCAGACTAAGTATGGATAGGTATTGATCCATGCTTAGTCTTTGGGGTTCACAAGCCTCAAAGCCCCTCACGAGCTCATCGAAGCCTACATCAGCCTCACCCCCCGTCAGGGCAAACCCACCCCACCCCCCACAAGCCCAACGAAGAGCTTCGGAGATGGGGGAAGACCCTCCACCTGAAGATATAAGTTTACGCATGCGTTAAGCTGCCTATTTTTAATCCGCATTTCTTGCACTTGTAGAGTGCTCCTTTCGGGGCATTAACCATCCCACACCTGGAGCACCTTTTAGTAGAGTTGTACGGGCTTAGAAGCTGAACTCTAGACTTGTAACTCATCAAACCATTTTCCAATCGCTTTTTGCGATGTTCCTGTTGTGAGTTCTTGACCTGTTGAACATCTTCTCTTTCTTAAGGTCCTCAAAACCATGAATGTATCCTTTGAACGCCTCAGCGATCATCGTCGTCATCTTGTGAATGAAGTCCCCTTTGCCCTATTCCTCTCCCTGTTCGAGTATTTCTCTAGAACTCTCCTCAAGGATGGTTTTTTCGATGCCTTAATTTGCAGTCTTCGCCTCTTCAGCTCACAAACTCTGTGCATGTGGAAGAGCTTCCTAAGGTCTACTCTTATCCATCCTATTTCTGGGTTGAAGCCGTCGATGCTCCTCTCATTACAGTCCCACACAATCACTCCTTTCGGCTCCCCAACCCTCTG
>JAHAWR010000020.1 GCA_018383835.1 Candidatus Jordarchaeia archaeon
TTCATAGAGGAGCTGGAGAACAAGAAAGGTTTTCACACCGAGCTCATTAGCCTTTATATTCCGCCCGACCGTAACATAAGCGACGTGACAAACTACCTTAAGGAAGAGTATGGCACAGCGGCTAACATCAAGTCAAAGGCGACGAGAAAGAACGTGATGGAGGCGATCAGGAGCATAATGGCGAAGCTGAAGTACTTCTCGCGCCCACCTCCTAATGGGCTAGTGATATTCAGTGGCGCGATACCTACCAATGGCCAAGGAACCGAGAAGCTTGAATTCTGGATGGTGGTTCCACCGGAGCCAATAGGCATATACAAGTATCACTGCGACAACAAGTTTTACTTGGAACCTCTAAAGAAAATGCTGGAGGAGAAAGAAACCTACGGCATAATAGTTCTGGATAAGTCTGAGGCACACATTGCCACGGTTAAGGGTACCCACCTCGAAATTCACAAGAAGCTTACGTCAGGTATTCCGGGCAAGCACACCGCTGGAGGACAGTCCCAGCGTAGGTTTGAGAGGCTTGTGGAGCAAGCTGGACACGAGTTTTTTAAGAGGGTTGGGGAGCACGCTAACAGCGTCTTTCTCTCGATCCCTGACCTGAAAGGGATAGTAGTTGGGGGGCCGGGGCCATCGAAAGAGAAGTTCATTGAAGGGGAATACTTAGACTACCGTCTTAAGCAGAAAATAATCGGCGTGGTCGATACGAGCTACACGGGTGAACCAGGAATAAGAGACCTCATCGGAAAGGCTGAGTCACTGTTCACTAACCTCAGATATACGGAGGAGAAACATCTTGTCCAGAAGTTTCTCGAAGTCTTAGCAAAGGACGACGAGAAGGTCACTTATGGTGAGAGTGAGGTCAGAGAAGCGTTAATGCAAGGAAGAGTGGATGTCCTCTTGCTCTCAGAGGGGCTGGATATTGCTCGGGTGACCATTCAGTGCTCTAACTGTGGCTATAAGGAGGAAAGAACAGTTAGAAGAGGAGAAGTGACACAGGTTCAAGGGGAAGTGGCGCAGAGAAGTTGCCCGAACTGCAATAGCTCACTCCTCGCCGTGAGGGAAGTCAAAGAAATAATAGATGAGCTGGGAGAGCTGGGAGAACAAACTGGCACTAGAGTTGAAGTGATCTCCACGGAAACCGAGGAGGGGCAGCAATTAAAACAGGCCTTTAAGGGTGTTGCCGCCATTCTAAGATACTAGTTTACCGCTATAAGGATCCTTTTCCCTCCGGCTTGGAACTCTTCGAACCCGTTCACTTTAGGCTCGTCGGAGAAGCTGAGCTCCTCGATGTGGTGCATTTCACGTAGATCCGTGGCGAAGGCTTCCAGCTTCTTCGGCAGGATCGCTGCTTTGATCGGGACTTTAAGTGATAAGCCAGCCTTCTTCTTGGCTTTCCAGATAGCCGAGTTCGTCTCTAAGATCAATGGTGTGTAATCCTCCTTAAGAATCATCGATGGGTCTGCCTCTGGGAACTTTTCCTTGTGTATGCTCTCCTTGCCATACATCTGCCTCCAGATCACGTCGGTTATGAAGGGCGTTATGGGGGCTAGAAGTTTGAGTATTGTTTTTAGGCAGAAGTGAAGCGTCCAGTGTGCCGCTTTCTGTTCGCTATCACTAAAAATTTTCTCCCTATTGTAGGCGCGGGCCTTCACCATTTCAACGTAGTGGCTGGCGAAAACGTTCCACGTGAAGTTATATATTGAGCCTGCCCCCGGGTAGAAGTCGAATGAGGAGTAGCTTTCCTCAACCTTTTGGATCAACTTGTTAAGCTCCGAGAGAATCCACCTGTCTGTCTCCGTTAGGCTAAAGCCTTCATTTGGCTCCGGGAAACCCGATATAAATCGGGCTATGTTCCATAACTTGTGCAGGAAGCGGGCCACCCCGGCAACTTTAGACTCATCGAAGCGCACGTCGTCGCCAAGCGACGCAACCATGCTGGCGTAAAGCCGGACAGCGTCTGCGCCGTACTTCGCCACGACCGGCTCAGGATACACTATGTTTCCGAGGCTCTTAGACATTTTTCGTCCATCCTTGTCGACGACGTGACCACTTATCCAGACATGTTTGAAGGCTGGCTTATCTAGAAGCTGCAGAATCCTCAGCATAGTGTAGTTTAGCCATGTTCCAACGATATCCTTACCTTGAGGTCGCAGGTCGCAGAGGTAGGGTCGGGAGGACACATTCCTATAAAATGATTCGTTTTTCTCCTTAACATTTTCAGGGTAGAGAGAGATGAAGAGGGGTGATATTGAGGAGTCAATCCAGGTGTCGAAAGTTCGCTCTTCCCCGACGAAGCCTTCCGTGCTCCCACACTCACTACATTTGGCGAAGGGAGGTTGCTCCTTCCAAGGCTTATAATACCTGCCGGGTTCAGGCAAGTTTGGCGCACCACACCTTTTGCAGTACCAGATGGGTATCTCCGTTCCGTAGTAGCGCCTCCTCGAAATAGGCCAGTCCATGGTGAGGGAGTTCAGCCAGTTAAGCCAAAGGTACTTAGCTGATGGTGGATGCCACTCCACCTTTTCGGCAATCTCCTTGAGGCGGGGAACAAAGTCAAGCATCTTCAAGTAATACTCCTTCATTGCAACATATTCTATCGGCGTCTTGCTTCTCCAGCATACAGGCTGGCTGTGAACTATTCTCTCAGACTTAACTAGCAGGCCCTGTTGCTTCAAGTCTTCAACTATTGCTTTCCTAGCTTCTTCCACCTTTAATCCAGCATACTTCCCGGCGGCTTCAGTCATCACTCCATCCTTGTTTATGGCGAAAGTCGGGGTCAGGGAAAGCTCCCTGAAGAGCCTGAGGTCAACTATGTCCCCATAAGAGCAAACCATGACTACACCCGTACCATACTCTGGCTTGGCTGCCGGGTGGGGGATTGTAGGAACTTCTTTTCCGTAAATTGGAGTTACAGCAGTTAAACCATAAAAACGCTTATATCTTTCATCGTTAGGATTCACTATAACCGCGCCGCACGCGCATATAAGTTCAGGCCTAGTTGTGGCTATGACAAGTTCCTCCCCCGTCTCCTTAACCCTGAACTTGATATAGTATAGGTTGGTTTCTTCTTCCCGCCTTTCAATTTCGGCCTCAGCAATAACAGTCTGGCAGTCGCTGCACCAACTCACCGGACGATCATCCTCATAAATGTGCCCTTTTTTCCACAGTTCTATAAAGGTCGCTTGAGTGAGGGCCCTATACTCGTCCTGATCAGTCTTGTAAATTTCATCCCACTCAAATGAGTTGTTAGAAAAGCCCATAAGCCTGCAGACATTCAAAATGTCGTTTCCAACGCTATCAAGGTACTCCTTACACTTCTTGATAAATTCCTCCCTAGGAGTCTCGGTCATCCTTATTCTGTATTCTTTCTCAACACTAACTTCTACAGGAAGCCCATTCCTATCTAGTCCGAACTTATAGAGAACTTCAAAACCCTTCATGCGCATAAAGCGGGCTATAAAATCAATTAACGCATAATGCACAGCTCCTCCTATATGCCATCTACCGCTCACGTAGGGGGGAGGATTGTCTATGATGAAAATAGGTTTTCCGCTCTTCTCATTAAAGCGGTATGTTCCCTCCTTCTGCCAAAGCTCCCATATATCAGACTCCCTAGAGGCATCCCAGCGAAGCTCTTTGATCCTACCGCCGGTCATCGTAGCTCCCTCTGAAATGATTACATCAGTGAAAAAGGACCCACAAGTTTTAAAGTTTTTCCGACCCAAAAAAGAAAAAGACTGCTTTACATTTAACCGGGAGGAAATCCACGGTATAACAGCGATGAAGCGCTTTAAGAGCAACTGCAAAGGTAGTTAGTGTACCGACCTTAAGAGTATTCAACGTCAGACGCAACGAAACAACAAGAAACGCATTCGCCTTTCCACGTATGCTGAGGACAAACTCGCCGCTTGTCCGAACACGACTTCATTTAAATAATTTCAAGATTTTGAAATGCAGTATTTCAGGGTTTTTAACAATGATTTGTCCACTGTCTTGGGTGCAACAATTGCTAAAGGACTCCTCCTTAAACAGATTAAAACTAACTAATTGAAACAATAAAAGAAAAATATAAAAAACACTGTGAAGAAGTTGATGCGGCGATTCAGTGTGCTGACCCTGTTGAGGGAGGCTTGATGAGTGAAAACGGAATAAACAGGCTGATTATGCTCGTTGAGCTGAATGTGGGAAAATGGAAACCTTTAGCAGTAGCCATAGTTGACATAAACAACAAGGTTTGGGGTAAGAGTGGAGAGATTCCTCAAGAGTACTTCGACTACTATAAGAACTTTCCCCTAAAAAACATGCACATAGGGGATAGTGTACACAATAGAAACTCTTTCCTTATGAAGGTCACAGATAAAGTCGGGATCATAGTTGTTATGCAAGACCCACATCTTTCCAGACTTGCCTCAATAAACCTTAGAGGCAGGCTCAACGTCCTATCCGAATTCTACACGCTTGAAAAGCACATAAGAGAGAAAATGGGAGTGCTTGACGAAGCTAAAGATAGAGAGAGGAGGGTATGGTAGGTTGCCCGTATCTATCTTAAACACAGGAGTTTATGAGCCTATAATGTACGTTCTACACGCCATAGTTCTCGGGTCCTGTGCAGTGCAACTCGCCAGACGCTATATGGGAACACGGGAGAAACTTACACTATTGTTTGTCGCGTACTTCGCATTTATGAAGCTGATAGCCTTAACTGACCTTCTGATAGTCATAGACGTCGCAACATTAAACTTGCTTCAGACAATGGCACTGCTGGCGTTAATCACCATGGGGCTAGTAGCCACGATAGGAGTCGTCCTGCTTGGACTCAAACAAATCTACCTTCTACCCGCAATAGTCGTGATAGCCATGCTTTACCAATACATTCTTACAAACACGACGTACACCACAACGCTCCTCCTGGTAAGAGCATACCTATATACTTATGGAATAGGAAGCCACTGGTTTATGACGCTAAAAACCATTTCTCCAAACATCCTGAGTGAAGATCAGCAAATAGCCACAATAGCAAATATGTTCCTTGACCCAGCAGAAGTGATGCTCACGAACACGCCACTAGCTACGCTAGCCATGTATGAAAGTGCAATTGGAATCCCAACGACGATCCTCTTCTACTACCTAGCATGGGCGAACAAAAGCGGCAAGTCGCTAGGATTCGCACTATACCTTACAACACTTCTTGCTTGGGGCTTCCTAGTTGCCACAGTAATGGAGACACGCTCTTTCATCTCGCTGAGCATTACACTTCTAGCATTTATATTCCTAGCACTGGGAGTATTTGGCATCCTCGACAAAATAATTCCCAAAGAAAAAAGATAGATACCTTTTCTCTCTTTAAAGGGGACGTTTCATTTACAAAGCAGAAGGAACTGTTGGTTGGTTGGTTGTAGAATTTTCCTGAGTGTAGCATTATAGTTTAAGTTTTTTTGTTGCGGTTTCAAATAGTATTTTTTCCTTGGCTCGGCTGGACAAATTAGTGTTTAAGAGCTGTTCTACGTTGCCGTGCATGGTTAGCACTCCTGGGCTTGGCCAATCGGAGCCGAACATGCTCCTGTCAGCCAGCCGCTCAATGTCAGGAAAGTACTCTGTTAGCTTCTTTGGAGGCACACCGGATATGTCAAGTGTTATGTTTAGGTGTCTCCTTAGCAGGAAGATGGCTGTCTTCATCCAGATTGGACGGCCACCATGACTCATTATTATTTCCATCTTTGGGTAGTCGGTGGCTACATCGTCCAGAAAAATCGGGTCGCCATACTTGTTTCGAGCCCTCGGAAACACGCTCGTCCCGGTATGAAAGAGAACGGGAAGCTTATTGTCTACTGCGAACTGGTAAATCTCCTCTAACGCGGTTATCCCGCCTTCCTCGGGTAGGTAAGCGTTTGGCTTGAAAAGCTGGTGAACCGGGTGAAGCTTTATCCCCCGCGCCTCGTACTTACTATAAAGGTGCTCCAACCGCTCAGTGGGCTTCTCCTCAAAGCGTGGATGAACTGAACAGAAGAAAAGTAACCTCTCAGGATAACTCTTCGTGTACTCGCCCACAGCATCAACAAGTTCGTCACCCCACCCCATAACGTCTGGAGCAGGATAAGACATTACAGCCACAGCCTCGATACCGTACTGGTCAAGATACTTAACCAAGTTGTCAGGGCTCCGGGCAATGTAAAGGTAAAAGTCCGGGTCAACCTGAAAAAATTTATGCACCAAACCCAGAACACTGCTACCGATAACTTTCTCAGGAAGCAGGTGAATGTGAGCGTCCACAACTTTTAGCATTCACTTTTCCACTCCTTAGAAAAAAGCTAACATAGGATTCAAAAAGGGAAAGGGAAGAAGAAAGATGGGTTTAGAATTTGTCCTCGTCCTGGTACCACTCTGGGAACCATCTGTAGTACTCTGGCGGTGCTGCTTGTATGAGGGCTTTGTATGTTGGTCTCGCCATCAGTATTCTTCCTCTGCGGTCCTTGTAGAGTGATGCCAGTCCCTTTGCCTCCATGGCTTGGAGGACTTCTAGGATTTTTTCTTGTGGTGCTTCGAACTCTTTTGCTATGTCCTCTATTGTCATGTAGAGTCCCGGGTGTATTCTGTAGTTTAGTGCGAATAGCTTGAGCATGTTTTCCTCGTCGACTTTCTGTCCTGCGAATGGTGACTTTTCGAACGTTGGCATTGGGACTTGGAGACGTGGGTGTAGCGTGAACCTCCACGGATATACAAGATCCTCGTACATGGCGAGTGGACCTAACCTGTATATGATGAGTTTCATTATTTCATTTGTTCCAGCTATGATCTGCCCTATTTTTGATTCTCTTACAAGTCTCTCGACGGGGTAGAACTTGGTTAGCCCGTCTCCGCCCATTATTTGAACTCCGTTAATTCCCAGTCTCAGAGAGGCGTCTGTAGTGAACATTTTTGATGCAGCCGCTTCTACTGGCATGTTGAGGCCTAGATCCATAGCATATGCGGAGTAGTATGTTACGAGGCGGGCTATTCTGTAGTCTGCGATCATGTCTGCAATTGCGAACTGGTTGTTAACAAAGTCTATTGTTCTCATACCGAACTGAACTCTTCTTTGAAGGTAGTTGTAGATGCATCTCAGTCCCTCAATCATTCCTCCCAAGGTGACGGCGGCGCATAGAGTTCTTTCGAAGTTCAGGCCGCCCATCATTATGTTCCAGCCGTCTCCCTCATTTCCTATCCTGTTCTCCACGGGCACACGGACGTGGTCTAAGTTGAGGTATGCGTTGGGGACGTTTTCGAACCCTATTAGCTCGTTTATCTTTTCAAGTGAGAAGCCGGGCATGCCTTTCTCGAGTACGAAGGCTGAGAGGTGCCTGTATCGCCTCCTATCCTCGGGGTCGTCGCTTGTCCTTGCGTAGAGAAGGTACCTGTCAGCGACACCACCCGCAGTGATGAACCTCTTCTTACCCGTTATGACGTATTCGTCCCCCTCACGCACCGCTACTGTTTCGATTCCTGCGGCATCTGAACCATAATATGGTTCAGTTATACAGACGGCGCCAAGCACCCCTTTGGCTAGACCGGAAAGCCACTTCTTCTTTTGCTCCTCTGTTCCGTGGAAGAGTATCTGATGGTAGCCACCTATGTGGCTGGTCACGAACATGTGGCCTATACAGTAGAGTCTGCCAAGCTGCTCTGCCGCAATGCAGCAGCCCGTGATGCCAAGACCTAAACCGCCATACTCCTTAGGCACTCCGGCTCCAAAATACCCTTTCTTTCCTATCTCCTTGATGAGGTCCCACGGGAAGCGGCGCTCCCAGTATGCCTCCTCAGCTCTTGGCATGAATTTACTGACGTACTCACTTAGCTCCTTCTGGAACTCCTTCTGTGCATCAGTCCACCAAGGGAACACGTCCACCATAAACCATCATCCCTACATTCTTTCTGGCTTCGAAGCTACAACGATTAAACTTATTATAAAATTTACTCTTCAGCTCAGAACGCCAATACAGAATGTAGCGTTGAATCGAGGGTTTGTGTTACTGAGGAAAGCTTTCTAGGATTCTTCCTAAAGACGAAAAGTTGATCCGAAAACCATAAAAAAGAGCCGATGGCAAATGGTTAAATCGGAAAAGCTGGGCCCGTAGCTCAGCCTGGTTAGAGCGCCCGACCGCGATGCGGGGCGATGCTGATAACCGGGAGGTCCGCGAGTTCGAATCTCGCCGGGCCCACCATCCATTTCCCGTGTGGCATTCTTCTGGCAAAATCATTTGATATAAAATATGATGAGATAAAGTTTCACTTAAAATGCTTGTTAATTTCAAATTATTTAAAGAATTTTTATTTTTATTGTGTGTACTTTTGGTTGAAGACCAATTTTTATGTCACTTTTTTATTTAAAGCGCAAAGTTTAATTTTAGATTTGAGAATGTTTTAGGGGGTTGATGTTTATTGGGGGTAATTTCTGTTGTCTGAGGATGTTAGGAAGAGGCTTGTCGGTATTCTGAAAGATCTAGGACGACGGGTATCTGACGTTTTGGGTAGTGCTGTGGTAACCAATGAGGGGATGCTTATGGCTTCTAATTTACCTTTGGATGTAGCTGATCCGCGGCTTGTTGCCGCGATGGCTGTGGCCGCTTTGGGTATTGGGAAGAGGACAGTGACCGAGCTTGATCAAGGTGTGCTTCAGCGAGTTTTGATAACTGGCAATGAAGGGCAAACTGTGGTTATGAGTGTAGGCGACGCTCACCTTTTAACGGTCTTGGTTAGGAGCGATGCGAACTTGGGTCTCGTTTTTTGGGAGATGAGTAAAGCGATAGAGGAAATTAAAAAATTACTTTATTAGCTGGTGGTGTGTTTAATGTCTGGAGATTTGGAGAGACTTCACAGGTTTATTACTCGTGTGTTTGCGCTCTTGATGGGCAGGCTTGACGCCATAGCAGGAAAGGAAACAATTAGGACTGTGTTCAGACTTGTGGGCGAGTCTATAGGTGAGCAGGTTGAGGCAAGGCTGAGGGAGAAGTATGGCGTAAATTCCTGGAGCCTCGAAAGGTTTGTTGAGCTTTTAGCAAGGGACGTTATAGCCCCAGTAGTAGGAGAGGACAATGTTTCATTCAACATTAGCGGTGAGATTGCTAAGGTGACGTTCACTGTCTGCCCGTTTGAAAAGTTGAACTTCGATATTACGAGTAAGTTTTACTGCACATATACTCATGGAGTAATAGAGGAGGCGGCCCGCAAAGCGCTTGGCGACGTTAATGTTGAAGTGGAAAGCCTGAGAAGCGAAAAAGCGGATAAGTGCACATTCAGGGTGAGCAAAATGAAGTGAAAGAGGCTTAAAATGATGAAAGAGACCGATAAGCTTAACGAGGTTACATGGTGGCTTGAGAGAAGAGGCTATAAGGTGAGGAGGCACTACTGCGAGTACTACATTAAATTAGGTATGGTGAAACATTCATTTGCGTTGTTTCTCTTTTCCCGCATGGAACTATGTGTTCGTCCTTCTCTGGCGTGAAAGGAAAAACGTGTAGATGAGGTATTCAACGTGATTAAAGGAAGGTTCCCTGACATTGGGACGGCTCTCTTGAAAGAAGTGGATTAGACGCCTTTCTCCATTATTTTTTGGAGTTGTTGGTCGATCTCGGTAAGTATGAGCTCTGCAACCTTCTTCGCGTCAGCGTCGCCGCTCAAGATGAGTTCTTTCACTTTTTGCCTTTCCAACTTCGAATTTATTATGTCGTCTATCTCTCTAGAGAAAGACTGAAAGTGTTCTATGTTGCCGTCCCAGTGATCCAGTTCTTGAGCATAGGCAGCTTTAAAGCGTTTTAAAATTTCATTAGCTATTTCTTTTACCGTCCTCTCTCTTTCTCCTGTAGCTATAATTATGACTGCAACAGAGTCACTTGGATTACAAAGGAGAAGGTACTTGTCTGTCCTTATTACTTCAAGTTTTGCCTCTCCAATTTGCTCAGTAAACGACATTATTGCACTCATAAAACCTGTTAGAAGCAGTCCATCGGAGCTCGATTCGCTCCCCGTTATTTCGCCATACGTGCGTCTACACAGACAAACACCGTTTTTATCCATTATGTAAACGTCCATTATCATTCCGAACACCGCCGGCGACACTATCGAGTACCATCTAAAGATCAAAAACGTAAAAACAAAAATATATTTTTTTCTTTGTTTCGAATATATTTTTCTCAAAAAATTGTGAAATATATTTAGATAATTACAAAAAATAAATTGCTGTAATGAAAAACACTATAATTAGAAATATTTGTGGTGGTTTAGTTTGTCTGAACCTTTAATAACAACCGAAACAATGTAGCATCATAACGAACACTTATTACAATGAAAAACCTATGAAGAGGAGGCGGAACTTGTTTATTTGGATCGTTGAGGGTTTCTGGAGGAGGAAGGCTTGCTTCATAAGGTGGGATTGGACGTTAAAAGGGCACTTGAGAAAGCCGGATTGACGGGGTATGAAGCAGAGGTTTACATCACCTTAGTGATGGAGGGGGCGCTCACGGCTCGTGAGGCTAGCAGGAGGAGTAGTGTTCCGTATTCGAGGATTTACGATGTTTTGGAGGGGTTGGAGGAGAAGGGATGGGTTCAGGTTCGTGGCGGGCGGCCTAAGCTCTACGCGGCTAGGCCGCCGTCTGAAGCTATGAGACTTGTTAAGCTCAGGTTTCAGAGGGAGATGGAGGAGAACGAAAGGAGAATTATAGAGTTTTTGCAGCCGATCTATGAAAGAAGCGAGGGGGCTGAGCAGCCTAATGTTTGGCTTATTCATGGAGAGAGCAATATTCTGGCTAAATTTCGCGAGATGGTTGGAAATGCCAGAAGAGAGCTGCTTATCGCTCTCCCCGTTATTGGTGAGGAGGTCGTTGAACCTGTTAAGGCTGAGCTCTCGCTTCTGGTTTCGAGAGGGGTTAGGGTGAGGTTCATGGCCTCCGTTATAAATGAAGGAACGGCTGAGGCTCTCACGCGCATTTTTGGGGAAGGGTGTGTCGCTTTAAGGGATATAATGTATGGTGGGGGAGTTATAGTAGACGGAGAAGAGGCTATGATTATTCTCTTGAGCAAGGTGGAGGGGGAATTCAAGTTTTCCATGGGTATATGGTCTGACCATATGGGATTGGCCATGATAGCGACAAGCTACTTTAACTTTCTTTGGGAAACCTCTAAAAGGTAGTTCACACCATAATTGGAGAATAAGGCCGGTGAAAAACGGAGGGTTTGGCTTGTTTAAGAAGCCATTGATCGGCAGATACCTCTCATACCACAGACATAGTGACCCTAACCCATTAGTTGTAAAGTTCAGGGAGGTTTTCTACAGGGTGGTTGGGCACCCCTACCTTTTGGATGCTGTGAGAGCTAGCAGAGTGCTGCCGAACTTGGAATTAAAGTCGAATGCTACAGTGCTGGACGTTGGCTGCGGATGGGCTGTTTGGAGTTTAGCTATTATGATTGAGGGAGCCAGAGTTGTTGCTCTTGACCTTCCTAACGAGGACTTCTGGGAGGCGTGTAAGTCTGCCAGGATAAACAAGATCCCGATCGATTTCGTTTTAGGAGACGGCCAGAGGCTTCCCTTCAGGGAGGAGAGCTTCAACATTGTGATGGGTTTGGATGTTTTTGAGCACATACCGGACGACGTGAAAACAGTGAAGGAGATAAAGCGCGTCCTAGCGCGGGGAGGAAGCTTGATTGGGACTGTTCCCACCTCTGAGGGGGTAAGGTTTCTGCTACGAGGGAGAGAGAAAAACAGAATGACAAAGGACGATCTGGAGCTCGGACACCAAAGGAGATACGATAGCAGCATGGTGAAGAGACTAGCAAAGGATGCTGGCATGAGGCTTGAAAAGTTGGGGTACTACAACCAGTTTTTCAGCGAGTTTGCTGAGGAAGTGAGGGAGATACTTCGCAGGTTCAAGGTTCCAGACTACCTCCTATTTCCTTTCCTGTTTCCGCTTGCAAAGATCGACTTCGTCATAGTACCGGAGCATGTTAGAGGGACAGGTTGCTACTTTAAAATGTCTAAGGTGTAAGCCTGTTTATTAGTCGAGGAAAGAGGCAAGCTTCCCTTATGTGCGGGAGTCTTAGAATCCACTCTACTGTTCGTTCTACTCCTAGCCCAAAGCCGCCGTGTGGCACTGAACCATACTTTCTCAGGTCGAGGTACCATTGGTAGTCTTCAATATTCGCATTGATCTCCTTCAGTCTTAGGAGGAGTGTTTCGTAGTCGTCCTCGCGCATTCCTCCCCCTATGATCTCCCCTACATGTGGCACCAGTAAGTCCATTGAGAGCGTTATGTCTCCATTCTTTCTCTTAAAGTAGAAGGCCTTCTGGCTGGCAGGGAACTCTGTTAGGAAAAGCGGCTCCCCAAGCTGGTCCACTAGCTTCCTCTCCATGGACTCTTCTATTTCATCGCCCTCTTCTATTGGAACCCCTTCGTCATTCAATTTTCTGACTGCCTCCTTGTATGTGAGGCGCTTAAATGGCTTCTTAGGTACCTTTAGATCGTCAACACCCAGCTTCTTAAGAATGCGTTCGTCTTCCTCTAGGGTTCTTTGAACTATGTGGATTACTAGGTCTTCCGTGAAGTCCATTAGCTCGTTAAACTCTATGAATGCAAGTTCTACTTCAGCGTGGGTGTACTCCGTCAAGTGACGTCTCGTTCTAGACTTCTCCGCTCTAAAGGACTTCTGAATGCAGTAGACGTTCCCTAGGGCTGGCAGCGCAGCCTCCAGGTAAAGTTGCGATGATTGAGTCAGGTACGCTGTCTCGTCGAAATACTTGATGGGAAAAAGCGTGGCACCTCCTTCGCATGCGGCACGGGTTATCAGTGGAGGGATGGCCTCGACGAGGCCTCTTTCCTCACAAAATGCCCTGAAGTACTTTAACACCTTGGCAACATACCTTAAGATGGAAGACGTCTTCTCTCCTCTTATAACAAGGTGCCTTTTATTGAGGAGGACTTCCGGTGAAGAGTCGGGCTGGTATTCTTCCTCTATAGTTGGACTTGACGGCGAGATCACGTCCGCATGTTTAGCCCTGATTTCATACCCGTAAGGCGACCTTTCATCCTTGATCACTTCACCAACTACACGTATCACTGCTTCTCTGTGTATATTTGCAAGATTTTCGTAGCCGGAGATCCCTCGCCTCGCAACCACTTGAGTAAAACCTGTGCCATCCCTCAGCGTTATGAAGAGGAGGTTCTTGCCGTGCTGCCTCACTAAGTAAACCCAACCTCTAACGTCAACGTGCTCCCCAACGTGAGAGCCCAAGTTCTCGATGCAACATTTTTTAGCTTCCACAGCCACCACCCTTAAACTAAATTCTGAAGAGGGAGGATGCATTCTTTCCCGAGATAAGTTCGATTATGTCCCGGTCAATGCCTTTTACACGCAGGAACTGCACTGCTTTAGGTAAAGAGAAGAGATCTGCAGGTTCACGGCCCAAATCCGTATTAAGCAGGAATTTTTCAGGGTCACTTACAACGTACTTCTCAACTATTTTAAGCAAAATTTCTGGATTAAGCTTGCCGTGCTGAACCGTTAGCCCCACATAAACATCGAAGCCCGCGACTAAGTCGATGTTCTCTAGGTTAACATGGTCTATCACAACTCTGTAATAACCAGTCTCCTTCAATACACTGAGAATTTTAGTTGTGACTGCTCTTTTTTCTTTTTTCGGTGTATGGACGATCACTGGTAGATCCTCCTCTTTAGACAGATTAAGCTGTTCTCTGAGAATATCCATTTCTACGTCGGTTGCAGCTTCAAGACCTACCTCGCCAATGGCAACACAGCAGTCAACTATTTCTCTCATGTAATCAAGCACAGATTTCGCTTTTGGGGGAATGCATCTTGGATGAACCCCGATAGAAGGGTGAAACTTGACGAGGGCCCCGTTAAACCTTGCTGGCTCGGCTTCAACAATGTGCCTGAAGTGGTCTATTAGTGTGGTTGGACTGGACGGGGCGACAGGGTAGAAAGCGACTGAAACCACGTCAGTTACTCCAGCGATGCCTAAAGCCTCAAAGTCCTCAAACGACCTGAAAACAGAGTGGACGTGAGAATCGATCATAAGCATCAACACGTTTCCCTCCAAGAAGAAAGACGGATGGAAGGACAATTTAAAGGTAAAGTTTTGAGTTAACAAGAGCCGGAATGGTAAGAAAGGCTCTCGAAGTTCGACATTTATCGTAAACCATTGTTTTTGAGGGGAAAAAATTTAAAAACCATAAATCAGCGCTCAGAAGCTGAAAAGCAAAAATTAGGGGTATAAAGAAATGAAGCTTGGAGGCATAATTGTTCTTATAGGCGGCCTGCTAGGACTAGTAACGCCACTTCTGGGAACGCAAATGCTTGCGCAGCTAGCGGGTGGCGCCGGCGCGATGGGCTGGATACTCTTGATCATTGGCTTGCTAGTGTTGATCTTCGGCATTATGATGACCATAGGAAAGATGGTGAAGATTAACACTATTCTAGCTTTAATTCTAGGGATCATTGAACTATTGCTGGCAGTGGTGCTGATGTCCACGTTAAGCCTTGCGGTTCTGGCGGTTCTCGGCGGTCTTCTAGCTATAATCGGAGCAGCGATAGCAATTCTCATGGAGGGTGCTCTCGGAGCATAAAGGTTGGTCAACATCACCCTTTTGAAACTTTCTTTTTTCTTTTTGAAACTTAATTTGAGAGGCTTGTCAAGAAATTTTAATTTTGATTAGAGAAGAGTTCTTTTTAATAGGGATGCAGATGGTTGGTCCTCAACTTCCTCGTGAGATTTGTGTCTTATGTAAAGGTTCACGGCTTCTTTGCGGTAAGCCTAGGTGCCCTATCCTCATGAAGGTGCAGTATTTTATTCCAGTTAAAGATGTTGTGCTGAAGCAGGAGATTTCGGGTTCTTCCCCACCTTCGTTTTTCGTAGGACATTTCGGCTATCCTCAAGTGTTCGTTGGTCCGATGCTGCCTCCGATTACTGGAAATGACACCGCAATTTTTGATAGGGTAGAGGATTGGTTTGGAAGGAGCATCGAGGAAATTTTAGGTTACAGAAGCATGCTGGTTAGGGGAATGGTTAGAGCGAGTGTGAAGGGTGGCTGGGGGCGCGTGCTCTTGGAAGCGCAGGAGGCTGCGATGAGTTTTAAGCCTGTTGACATGGAGTTCTCCCTAGAGAAGACTCCGCGTTTAAGGATAGAGTTTGATAGCCACTCACAACCCATGGGTCCCTCGGCGCCATTGAAAAACCTCAAGGTAGCGGGTGAACCAGTGGTTCCGCGGAAAGTTGACAGAGTTATAGGGGACACTGAGCTTAGAGCTTCAGAGGGAGTGGCGCAGCTGTACATTGAGGGCATGCCTGTTAGTTATATTTCGCGTTTACTCTCAGCTGCCTTACTCGGAGTGGAGAGGGATAGGCGACTTGTCCCAACTAGGTGGGCGATAACTGCGACTGACGACATCGTGTCGCGGAAAATCCTTTCAAGAGTTAAGACTTATCCTGAGGTAGACAAAGTTCTCGTCTTTAAGGCGTCTTACCTTGACAACCACTTCATGATATTGATGGTTCCACACGCTTGGAGTTTTGAGCAGCTTGAAGCATGGTACCCTGGCACAGCTTGGCTCCTCAAGGGTAGGAGACCTATCGTGGTGGGAGACCATGAGGGGTATAGGGGGCGAAAGGATTACGCTTACAACGTCTCAGGCGCCTATTATGCTGCACGATTAGCGGTGGCAGAATACCTTGACAGGGTCAGGAGGCAGGCACTTGTCATAGTATTTCGTGAGGTTAGACCCGGATACATTATGCCTCTAGGTGTATGGGTTATAAGGGAGACAGTTAGGGCTGCCTTAAAGAGGGAGCCACAGATATTCGATGAGGTAGGTGAAGCATTAAGGTATGTTAGGGAGAGCCTTAAGCTCGGGTGGGAATACTGGAGGGCGAAAAGCAAGCTCTTAGAGTTGTTATTGAAACAGAGGACAATTAAGGAGTTTCTTAGTTCCTGAGACGGTTAACTATTCTTTCTACCTGTTCGACTGCTGTTCCTATGTAGTTCTTTGGGTTCAACCACTCTTCAAGCTCTTCCTCCGTAACGAGATTTCCTAAAATTTCATGTTCAAGTATCGCTTTCTTGAACGGTACTTTCTCCCTAAAACATTTTAATGACAATTTCCTAAGGAGCTCATGTGCCTCCTGCCTGCCCATCCCCTTCTTAACCAAGTTTAGCATAACGTTTTCGCTCATCATGAGGCCGCCGGTGAGGTTCAAGTTTTTCTCTATGTTTTCGTAGTTAAACTCCAGTCCTCTAAGAATCTGAATGATTTCATAAAGTATGTAGTCTAAGAGTATGAATGATTCTGGAAGAATTATGCGTTCGGAGGAGGAGTTTGTGAGGTCGCGCTCATGCTCCAGTAGGGCAGCATTCTCCAGCGCTGGAAACACGTGAGACATTATAACTCTTGAGATGCCACATATTCTCTCCGACCTGTGTGGGTTCCTCTTGTGGCTCATCGTGGAAGAGCCAACCTGCTTGGCGCCAAAGGGTTCAAAAACTTCTCCGATTTCTGTCCTCTGAAGGTTCCTGATTTCCTTAGCTATCCTGTTAAGCGTCGCTGCTATGAGGGCATTAAGGAAAATCAGCTCTGCATAGTTATCGCGGGGGGCTATCTGATTAGCGATTTCGACCTCACCTATGCCAAGCTCCTCCATTACTAGCCTCTGAATTTCGAACCCATCCTTACCAAAGCCAGCCATGGTTCCAACAGCCCCGCTCATCTTACCTACTATAACTCTCCTAGCACACTCCTTTAGCCTTTCCAAGTGTCTATTGACCTCACTAGCCCATATGGCGAACTTCATTCCATACGTGAAAGGAAGAGCATGCTGACCATGAGTACGCCCAATACAAACAGTCTCTTTATGCTCCATCGCTAATCCAAGTAGCACGTCTTTCAACTCCACGAGGCGCCTCTCGATGATCCCAATGGCGTCCCTCAGTATCAGCGCCCAAGCCGTGTCGACAATATCATAGCTGGTTGCACCTAGATGCACGTATTTTCCAGCATCACCCTCACATACTTCGGAGAGAACTCTAACCATGGCCATGACGTCATGGTTGATCTCTCTCTCCACTTCTTTGACTCTTTCAAATTTAACATGTCTAATTGACGCTTTACGGGAAATTTCCTCCGCCGCTCCTTCAGGTATCCGCCCCAGCTTAGCATGGGCTCTCGCAAGTGCTGCTTCGACATCCAACCATCTCTGAAGCTTATTCTCCTCCGTGAACACTCGCTTCATTTCAGGTGTATAATATCTGTACTCGCAGGGATGGACGCTCAATTACATCACCAAGAGGACAGCTACTCATCAGTAGAATAAGGAGAGAAATTTGGAATTAATCCTTTACCTTCAAAGAAAAAGGAAAAATTAAACTCAACAAATCAAGTAGAGTTTAGGGCGCTTTACTTCTTGGCAAGCACTATTTCAATTGTTGAGACGTTGATTGGGTTGCCAGACTCTGTGTTTATAGTTTCAGTGCCGATTCTGATCTCCTTGGGGTAGACGTCGCTCATGAACCTATTCCTAACGATCTCTGCCACGTCCACTGCTCTACTAATCGATCTTCCCCTAGCCTTTATGACAACCTCGTCTTTTCCATTGTGGAACAATGTTATGCAGGCTAAGACATAGTTCATTACAGGTTTACTTCCAACGAATATGCTGTTTTCGTCTGACATTTTTATTCCTCCTGCTGTGTTAGAGACGCCAATGAGTTTTTGGTCGTTGGATATAACTACGATGCAAATAAAAAGTTTTCGGGGTTCGCTACCGTTTCAATGGAAAATAATCACCACCCTGTAAGTTGCTCATTGTTAAAGAGGACTGCTGAAATCTTGCATGACAAATTATTTTAATGAATGCACGCTTGAAATAAGCCAAAATATTACATTGGAAGAACAGGACTTGAAGGAGGAGGGTTCTGAGCTACGTAGTTGGTAGGCTTACGTGGCTTTTGGGTTCATGGGCTGAGGCTCCACGAGTTCATTGGAGCCTTCATCGGCCTCCCCGTCATGGTGAA
>JAHAWR010000141.1 GCA_018383835.1 Candidatus Jordarchaeia archaeon
ATTGGTAGTAATTACAATTAGCGGCCTTCATGGCACAGGGAAAACCACGCATGCAAGGTTTCTAGCCGAGCGCTTCGGCTTAAGGTATGTTTCAGCGGGAGAAATAATGAGGAGGATGGCTAAGGAAAGGGGTATGAGCCTCGAGGAATTCTCAAGGATAGCAGAAGAAAGCCCTTCAATTGATAAACAGATCGATGAAAGGATGATCTTGGAGGCTGAAATGGGAAACGTGGTTTTAGATGGACGATTAACGGCTTGGATGGCTAGGGAGAAGGCGGATATCAAGATTTTTTTGACAGCACCACTCAACGTTCGAGTTAGAAGAATAGCTGAAAGGGAAAATAAAAGCATTGAAGAAGCTTTAAAAGAGACGGTAATAAGAGAAGAGAGCGAGAAGAAAAGGTACAGGGAGATCTATGGAATAGATGCAGAGGACTATAGCGTGTTTGACATTGTAGTGAACACGGCCTTATGGAATGAGGAAACAGTAAAAAAAGCGCTGGAATTCCTAGTCGAAGCCTATTTAGCCTCGTCCTCTAGAGGTGAGGCCTCCGAGACAGCTCGGAATGCCGAATCGAAGAGAGATGGAGGTGAAGTGAAGTGGCGTTAAAGGCGGGAAGCATATGCGTTAAAACGGCTGGAAGAGAAGCTGGAAAGAAGTGTGTTGTCGTGGACATACTGGACAAAAACTTTGTTTTGATAACTGGTCCGCCCATTCTGAACGGCGTTAAAAGAAGGAGGGCGAATATTAAACATCTAGAGGCGACAGGAGAATATGTAGATATACCGAGAGGAGCGAGCGACGAGCTCATCCTCAAGAAGTTGGAAGAGACTGGATTAGCCGAGAAGCTGAAGGAAAAGGTTAAAATCTAGAACCTTTCAACTTTATTTTTTTACATTTACAAACCTTAAATGATGGTGATCCACGTGCCAAAGCTGATCCCGCCGGGAGGGGTAAAGAGAAAGGTTGTTGTTAAGAGTGAGGATGAAACCAGTGAGGAGTATGGTAAACGCCCAAGCGAAAGAAGCGTGGAGGAGCTTTTAGATGGGTGCTTCGTAAACATAGATAAGCCGGCAGGCCCCACCAGCCATGAAGTCTCCTCTTGGGTGAGGAGAATTTTAGGCTGCTCGAAAACTGGACACGCCGGGACACTAGAGCCCTTTTTATTCCGGTTTTAGAGGGGCGGTGAAACCCTAAGGTCACTGGGGTTCTGCCGGTGGCGGTAGGCTCCGCTACAAAGCTTATACATGCACTTCACATCATAGGGAAGGAGTACATATGTGTTATGAGGCTTCACGGCGATGTTGAAACGGAAAGAATCCAAGAAGTTTGCAGGGAGTTTATTGGGTTAATTTATCAGAGACCGCCGATACGATCCTCAGTGAAGCGGAGACTCAGGGTGAGACAAGTATATTATCTCGACGTGCTTGAGGTAGAGAGACGAAACGTCCTGCTAAGGATAGGATGTGAATCTGGTACATATATAAGGAAGCTTTGCCACGATATAGGGGAGGTGCTGGGGTGTGGTGCTCATATGCGTGAGCTCAGGAGAACGCGAAGTGGACCTTTCACGGAGGAAAACATGGTGACATTACATGACTTAAAGGACGCTTATGTTTTTTGGAAGGAGGAGGGGGATGAAACTTACATTAGAAGGGTTTTATTACCATTGGAGGCGGGAGTCCAGCATTTACCCAAGTTCTTCGTGAGAGACTCGGCGGTCGATGCTATATGCCACGGAGCGGACTTAGCGATTCCCGGCATAGTTAGGATTGAGGACGGGATAGAGAGAGGAGACATAGTGGCAATCTTAACTCTTAAAGGAGAGCTTGTCGCTTTAGGCATTGCCTCGATGAATATGGAGGAAATCGTGAGGGAGAAGCGCGGAGTAGCCGTTAAAACAACGAGAGTAATAATGAGTGAAGGGACTTACCCAAAGCTCTGGAAAAGTAAAAAAGAGAAGCTGTAGGGGGGACGCAAGCGAGTGGCCGCCGTCAGCCCGAAAAATATAAAACAAGGCTAAGTTTTTTCATTCCTAAAGTTGCGGAGGTTAAACGAGGTTGAAGTACCCTAAGGTTAGGAGAACTTACTGTCCACGATGTAAAACACACACAGAACACACAGTCAGCATCTATAAGAAAGGCAAAGATAGAACCTTAGCTGCGGGGGCGAGACGTTATGCTAGGAAGAAAAGGGGTTATGGAAGCCAGCCTAATCCCTTCTACGCCATGTAAAGGGGGGCAAACCCGTACAGAGGGAGTTCGCAAAGACTACCAAGAAGGTTAGCTTTAAGCTCAAATGCAAGGAGTGCGGGCACACGTTTCACACTAAGGGCATCCGCCTCAAAAAAGCTGAGGCAGTTTAAAGGGGGGCGTTAAGTTGCGGAAGAAGCGCGAGGTCATTCCGCAGCCTAAAAGTCGTTTCTTGAAGGTTCAGTGCCCTGATTGCGGTGCGGAGAATATAGTCTTTGATAGGGCTAGTAGTGTTGTCAAATGCTATGTGTGCGGGAGAGTTCTGGCTGAGCCAAGAGGGGGAAAAGCGCGTCTCCTAGTAAAGGAGGAAAACGCAATTTATGTCATGAGTTAGAAAAAGAAGGTGTGAAAAAGTTGGTTAAATCTAGAAAGGAATTTCCAGCTGAGGGAGACCTTGTAATAGCAACCGTGACCAAGATAGCGAACCATGGAGCATACGTGACGCTGGACGAGTATGAGGGGAAAGAGGGGCTTGTCCACATTTCAGAAGTCTCCCAGAGCTGGGTCAGGAACATAAGAAACTTTCTTAAAGAGGGGCAAAAGGTCGTGGCAAAGGTTTTAAGAACAGACATACGCAAAGGGTTCATAGACCTTTCCCTTCGAAGAGTGACGGAACACCAGAAAAAGGAGAAAGTACAGGAGTGGAAGCGAGCGCAAAAAGCAGAAAACTTGCTCGAGCTAGCCGCCAAGAAGCTCGGGAAGGCCCTTGACGAAGCCTACGAGAAAGTGGGGTGGCCTCTCGAAGATAAATACGGGGAGATATATGCCGGCCTCGAGAAGGCCTCAGAGAAGGGTGAGCAAATCCTTCTTGAAGCTGGTATTAGTGAGGAGTGGAGCAAAGTAGTTGCAGAGCTCGCCAAAGCATACGTCGAGATTCCAAAGGTTAGGATAAAAGGAGTACTTGAACTGACGTGTTGGAGACGTAACGGCGTGGAGGCCATTAAAAAAGCATTAATTGCCGCAGAGGAAACCGTGAAAGATGGAGACGCGTGTGTTGAAATCTACACGGTAGGAGCGCCGCGCTATAGAGTGGAGGTAATAGCAAAAGATTATAAGCAAGCCGAGAACATAATGAGAGAAGCAGTTAACATGGCTCTTACGATAATCAAGGAGGAGGGAGGCAGCGGCACGTTCATACGTGAAAAGTAGCTACTTTTATTGTGTGAGCTCTTTCTTCAACTTTCGCCTCCACTCTCCAAAGCGGTCTTCTATTGAAAACTTCGGAGGATGCGGAACTCTTGGCTCAGCCA
>JAHAWR010000147.1:0-1284 GCA_018383835.1 Candidatus Jordarchaeia archaeon
TAAGGGTTTTTTGATGCGTTATCGTGCATCTGCACAACAAACTTGGCGAAGCTCTCCCTTTTAACGCCAAACTTCTTCATGTAGAGACGCATCACCATGGCGTTTATCCCTGCAAGTGAGAGACCAGTGAAAGACTCGTACTCTTGGTCTGTGACTGTTGATATTATGTACGTCGCGTCATTCGTCATAGTGTCCATCATCTTTTCGACGCCACCAACGAGCACGAAGTCGTGCATTCCCGAAGCGACATCCTTGAGAGCCATGTACAAGGCCGCGGCGCCCGAGCTGCAGCCCTCCTCCACCCTCAACGAGGGCTTCGAGCCAAAACCTAGGGCGTCCGCTAACATAGGGGCTATATTCTCTTGCTTATTAAACTGGCCTGCCGACATGTTGCCCACATAGAAGGCATCTATGTCAGGGTTCCCTGCATCCTCCAAGGCGTTTAGAGCCGCCTTGGTGAACAGGGAGCGGAGGGATTCCCTCCAGTGATGATCAACCTTAACCATTCCAACACCGATCACGGAAACTTTACGCATAAACCACCCCACCTATTTGGCCTCTAAACCAATGATCATCCTGCGCCACTTAGCATAACAGGCATAGTTGATGTACCGCTTCCTCCTAATGTAATCCCAGACCTTGGGTGCTGCGTCCCTTTTCTCCTCAACTCCATCTTGGACAATTATGTACATTGCGTCGCTACCTGCCCCGGATCCATAAGATACTAGGAGGATCTGCTGACCGGGGGCGGCTTCGTCTAGGACTGCAGCTAGCCCGAGAAGGGAAGATGCAGAGTAAGTGTTCCCTATGTAGGGGACAAGGAGGCCTTTTGAAACTTGCTCTTTCGTGAAGCCGAGCTGGCTTGCCGCCCTTAGGGGGAACTTCCCGTTTGGCTGGTGGAAGATTACGTGATCGAAGTCATTTGGTTTAAGGCCAAGCTCACTCATAAGGTGCTCCGCCGCCGATGTGACATGGTGAAAGTATGAGAGGCCAGTAAATGGTCCACCATGCTTAGGATACGGTTGCTCGGCCCTCCTCCAGAAGTCGGGCGTATCGGTAACATAGGACACTGTTGCCTCTATCGAGGCAGCCGAGGAGGAGTTTAACGGGCCTATTATTAGAGCTGCCGCTCCCGAGGCTGCAGCATACTCCAAGTCGTCTCCGGGAGCACTTTGAGCTACATCGGCGCCTATAGCTAAACCGTACTTGATCATGCCTGAGGCGACGAGCGCCATGCACATTTGAACGGCTTCGGTGCCTGCTTTGCAGGATGATCATTGGTTT
>JAHAWR010000147.1:1297-3325 GCA_018383835.1 Candidatus Jordarchaeia archaeon
AGGGTGTCGCGCCTATTACCTCCGCGACCGTGCACCCTGTGGGCTTCACCGCGTATGGGTGGGATTCTGAGCCACACAGCACAGCGCCTATTTCTGATGGATCTATTCCAGCTCTTTTAACGGCGTTAATTGCTGCCTCGGTGGAGAGGGTTATTGTGTCCTCGTCGGGTCCGGCGACCGCTTTCTCCTGTATCATTAGGTCTTCTTTGAAGCGGTCAACCGGGGCTTCCCAAACCGCCGCTATGTCCTCTGTTTTTATCCTGTACTGGGGAATGTAGCATCCCCATCCTTCTATTCCAATCCGTGACTTAGGGATCATCATGAGTTTATCCTCCACGTGTATTAAGTGACTCTGTCCCCTAGAAAGAGCACTCAAATAGCAAGATGCTTTGCCCTCTTTAGAGAGATTGCAAGGAGGGCATGCTTATTTAAGCATTACGTAGTAGTAAAGTATGAATTCGACAAATTTAAGGATTCTCGTTTGTGAATGCAAAAATGTAGATGTCTCGACGCGTATTCCCAAAGATGTCCGTGGCTCTTCTTAGCGTAGGTGGGTTCCCGTGGAGTCTCTTATTTTTTGTAGTGAATTCTAAAAATGACGAAGTCGAAGCACCTTTAGAGGAAAATGATTTAAAGGGTAACTTTAGCCTCCAGAACCAATAAAGGTGAAGATTGGAGGATAAGAGCTTTGACCTTTGAAGAACTGGTTTACAGACACCTCAAGGAGGTTAATGCTGCGATTAACGAGTTCCTCGACGCGAAGATCGCCCATGCTTTCACTCCATACCACGCTGAGTACTATTCAAACATAAGAGAGTTCGTAATGAGGGGGGGTAAAAGGCTTAGACCTGTATCCCTAGTTAACGCATACTTTGGAGTCGGCGGGAGAAATAGGGGGGACATTTATAAGGCGTCGATCTCCGTTGAGCTACTCCACAATGCAACGCTCATCCACGACGACCTGATAGACCACGACGAGACACGTAGGGGGAAGGAAACTTTCCACGTTAAATACCGGAACTGGTACAACGAAAACTTCAAGGGCGGACGAGGGGACGACTTTGGAATGACCATGGCAATTCTCGGAGGGAACACTGTCTACAACCTTGGAGTAGAAGCCCTCCTCGAGGCAGGCTTCTCCGCCGAGCTTACCTGCGAGGCGATTAGCAGGTATCAGAGAGTCTTCGAGGAGCTGATAGAGGGAGTAATGTTTGAAACAATCCTCTCCATGAAGGAAAAGGTGAGTTTTAACGAGTATATGCAGATGATAAAAATGAAGACTGCGGCACTCCTTGAAGCCTCCGTGGAGATAGGAGCAATACTTGGGGGAGGGAGCGAAGAACAGGTTCAGGCGTTGAAGGAGTACTCTGTGCTTGTCGGGCAGGCGTTCCAGATACAGGACGACATTTTAGGAACTTTTGGCGACGAGGAGGAGACAGGAAAGCCGACGGACGGAGACATAAAAGAGGGAAAGAAGACCGCGCTGGTGGTTTACGCTTTAGAGGCTGCGGGGCCTACGGAACTAAGCGTGCTTAAAAGCGTGCTTGGCAAGAGAGACGCTTCACCGAGTGAGGTGGAGAAGGTCAGAAAGATTTTCCTAGATACGGGAGCTCTCAAAAAGGCACGCGAAACGGCGATCAAACTTAAGGATGAGGCAAAGAAGAAGATAAAGAGCTTAAACCCCCCCCTCGCGAATGAAGCAGAAGAATACTTCCTTGGACTAGCCGACTTCGTAGTAGAACGAATATATTAGCAAGCAGCAGGCGCGCGAAAAGAGGCAAAACAGGTATATTTGACGGAAGATTTTAATTTTTTAGACTCTTTCGTGTTTTTCGTCTTCGAAGGGGTTTAGAATGCTTGTCGATCCGTTCGGTCGGTTGGTAAGCAACCTTAGAATTTCACTTACGCAGAAGTGTAACTTGAGCTGCTTCTACTGCCATCATGAGGGGGAGGGATGTAGTAGCGACCCATGCAGTAAGAGCGAAATGGCGCCGGAAGAGGTCGCATTCCTAGTTAGGATTGCCGCGA
>JAHAWR010000142.1 GCA_018383835.1 Candidatus Jordarchaeia archaeon
TCGGGGGTTTTCCAGGTGAGGATTTTCCTCGACGACTTCGGCATTTTCCTTGGGAGGAAGCGTAACAGGTTCGTTGTGAGGAAGGGCGATGAGGAGAAGGAGTTTGTCGCCGACGAAGTTGAGGGCATAGTCTGCACGTGTCCAGGGGTGTCTTTCTCCGCCAGCGCCCTCAGACTAGCAGTTAAGAGCAACGTCCAAGTCGTCTTTGCAGACTACGGTGGCTGGCCCTACGCTGTGTTAATGCCTGCGTCGCTAAGCGGGTCAGTTAGGGCGAGGAGGGAGCAGTTCCTAGCCTACAACGACAAGCGGGGATTCCTGCTTGCGAAGGAGTTCGTCAGGGGGAAACTTAGGAACCAGGCAAACCTCTTGAAGCTCCTAGCCAAGAACAGGAGGGATAGGGCGCCCGCCCTAGCCGGAAGGCTCTACGAAGCCGGGAAGGAGGTGGACAGGGTGGCCGAGGAGGTTTGGGGCGAGGAGGCGGCGAGCGTGGACTCGGGGAGGCAGAGGCTGATGGCGCTTGAGGCGGCGGCAGCAAAGATATACTGGGAGGCTGTTGGAGAGGTTCTGCCAGCTGAGCTGGGGTTTGAGGGGAGGGTTACCAGGGGCGCCACAGACCCGTTCAACGTCATGCTCAACTTCGGCTACCAAGCGGTGCTCTTCCCGGAGGTCTGGAAGGCTGTGTGCTACGCTGGGCTTGACCCATACGCCGGCTTCCTACACGCCGACAGGTCTGGGAAGCCATCTATGGTCTTGGACTTGATGGAGGAGTTTAGGCAGCAAGTCGTCGACAGAACACTTGTCTCGCTGCTCTCGACAGGAGTTCTCAAGCCAAACGAGTTGGCGAGCGGGGAGGAGGCGAAGGAGGGGCGCATACTGAGCAGGAGGGCGACGGAGAAGCTGGCGGAGGCCATTCTCGAGAGGATGGAGGCGCCGGTGATGCTCAATGGTAGGAGGGAGCCGATCAGGGGATTCATCCACATCCAAGCCAGAATGGTTGTGAGGTTTCTGACCGGTGAGGCGGCCAAGTACCACCCGTTCATTGTCGGATGGTAGGTGAACAGGTTGAAGTACCTCATCATATATGATGTAACCGATGATAGGCTGCGGGGGCTGGTGGCTGAGACACTGAAGGACTACGGGCTACACCGAGTCCAGTACAGCGCCTTCGTTGGAAACCTGACGCGCAGCAAGCTAAACAGCCTCATAGTGGACTTGGAGAAGCTCTTCGATGGAAGCAACGAAAACGTCCAGATATACCCACTATGCGAAGTGTGCTTTAGGGGGAGGAGGATTATTGGGAGGAAAAGGCATATGGTCGACGACGGATGCAAGCCTAAGTCGGCCTACTTCTGACGTGGCAGAGACAACCATATCCGTCACCGACATAAAACACTACATCTACTGCCCTCGCATAGTATACTTCGAGCGCGTCCTCCACTCCAAGCCCAAGCTGGGAAGCCAGCAACAGAAGAGCAAGGAGAGCCACGCGAAGCAAGAGAAAAAGGAGGCGAAGCGGCAGGACGCCGCACCATACCTCCCAGAGCCCGCAGGCGCCAAAAAGCACTTTAACGTCCCCCTCTACTCGCCCACCCTCAACCTTCAAGGAACCCTAGACCTACTAATCGAAAACGGCACAGAACTAATACCAATAGAGTACAAGGACACAGCTTCAAACAACGGGAAACCATGGACAGACCACAAGTACCAGCTGGCGGCCTACGTCCTCCTAGCGGAAGAAAAATTCGGAGGAAAAGCCAGAAAAGGGTACCTACACTACATCCCGGAGAAACTCACCATACAGGTAGAAATAACACAAACGATGAAGACACATGTAAAACGCATACTCTCACACATAAAGAAGATCATAACAGAAGAGAAGCTCCCACCAGTAAGAGTAGACCCCAAAAAGTGCACGGGAGGATGCGGACACGGACACGTATGCATGCGCCTATAAACAAACAACACTGAAACCAACCACCAAGAGATGCCAGCTTACGAAGCATCGCCGTGTATTATGTCTTCTAGTCGGACGCGTATCCCCTCTCTGTCTCGCTTACGAAGTCCATTAAACCCGTGTGCGATGGATTCATCATGCAACGCCCCGGGTAAGAGCCGCTCTTAGTGTGCGAGCATCGGCTCCTGGCTCACCACCCTTGCCAGGCCCTCAAAGGTAACTAGGCTATATGGGCCCTCTCTGAAGCCTCCGCTTCGCGAGTGCTGTGAGCCAACGACCCGAGATGTTAATGACGCAGAACCTGCCGACGCCTATTTTTCTAGCACGCGCTGAGCCCAGGCACCCTTCCCATGATTCTCCCAACGACGATACCCCTCCTGATGCCAGTTCTCGTGCGAGGATTGGGTTGAAGGGCAAGATAAGCTCTCTACAAGACTTCTCGCTTAGAAACGGCATCAGGGTGAACCCGTACTCTTAACTGATGATATCGTCTCCAGCGTTACTCTGCGATCCCGATTTCCTCCCGACCCACGGACCTCCTCCAGGCAGATGCACCTTTCAAGTATCCCGCGTTTTTCTCCGCTTCCTCAGCGAACCGGGCGCACGTGCTGAAGCCGCACACCCCGCAGTTTCTGTTCCATAGCCCTACGATCTCCTCCTTTCACATTCACCCACCTCGATAAAACAGGTCGCCATTCAGAGCCCTCAGCACTCCGAAGCGCCTCCTCCACCCACGTCTTTCTCCCAAACGCACATTGTGTAAATGCCGAAGGGCGACACACCTCCCAGCGCCCCCTTAAACTCTGAACCTCCCTCTATCTCACAAGGAGGTCAACGCCGATTCCACGCGGGTCATCCGCCTTACGACGCACATATCCAAAGCAACCTCACCTATCCTCTGAAAGCCCCCTCCACTTACAAAACAAGGCTACCTCATAACTGCAACGTCCGCAAGGAGAGCAAGGATCCGTTCAGCGGCAGCTGGATACTTTGCAGATTCCAAAAACGACGCCAACCTTCCACACAGAAGGCACCCTCAACCCGGAGGACTCAACCAGAAGACGCCGGCACCCACACCCAGTCCAACCCGGTCACCGAAAACCAGCCGCATGAAGGGCATAACAGTATAAACTTTCCCCCTCCAGTACCCAAAACCCAACTCATTGGCCGCCCAGCAACTCGTGCAGCTGTCCGGCAGTATCCCTTCACCCAACAACCTGGTTCACAAATTTCAACCCTCACCAAGCGCCCACCCTTCTACCCCACCATGAAAGAGCAGGAACCCGTAAACCGGGAAGGTCAACAAAAAAGCCATGTGCCAAGTTATCCCGGCAACCCGCTACCACGACACTTCTTCCTCCGAACCCCACCGTTTACAAGCACCTCCCGCTTCCTCGACGCATCCCAGACGCGAACATTCCCATACCACTCATCAACGTATTCCCGGGAACCGGTTGGG
>JAHAWR010000144.1 GCA_018383835.1 Candidatus Jordarchaeia archaeon
GGCGAACTTGAAGATGCTTAACTCTCTTAGAAGGTTCAAGTCGAAGCTCGTAAAGGCGCTTCACAACTCCGCCGCCACGCTGGGACTGTGCTTCCTTGACATCAAGGGTCAGGTTGTTTACGCAGAACCATTTTTCAGCCGCTTTGCTTTGAAGTCTGTGTCAAGCTACGTTAAAAAGCGTGCTCTCTCTCTCCCAGTCGGGAGCTATGTTATACCCAACGATAACGTTCCTGTAATCCTTTGGAAGGTATCTGACTCCATAGTTCTAGCCGCCCAAACAAGCGAGTCTGTTGCTCCATTGATAACGCGTACCCCTCTTATCCTGAGGCTTGCCAAGAAGTTCATAAAAAACATTGGCCCTATTCCTTCATCAGAGGAGGAGCGAGGCTTCGTTATCGACGACTTCGACATCCAAGCTTGGGAGGTCTTCTACCTCAAAGATGGCCTCGATGGTTCAGTGTTGAATGAGCTAGGAGATGATAAAGATGCGCTTAAAGTGGTGGGAGCCATTGATGGGAAGAGGTCTGTTTCGGCTGTGAGCAAGCAAGCTGGTGTTCCTTTGGAGAAATGCATCCTAGTTGTTAGGAGGCTCCTTGAGCAGGGTGTACTTGGAAGAGTGGAGCTCTGCCCAGTTATCAGGAAAGTTAATTCGGGAAGGCTCCTTCTTTTCGGCATTCATGATCGGTATGTCCGCTTATACAGGGAACTAAAGACACTATGCGACGGTACGAGAAGCATGAAGGAGATCGCCGACGCCTTAGATATAAATTATGACAACCTCCGCCATCTTCTAAGCATACTCGGAGAAGATGTCACTTGGGTTAGACGTGAAGGCTAGCGTGGGAGGAAAGAGGGGAATTGCGCTTTTCGAGAGAAATTAAAGTTAAAAAAGTAAAGAAGAACAGCATTAAGTTAAATAATATTTTAACGAAGGCGTTCTTGGTCTTGATGGTTGTTACGCCAGTTATAGGCACCCTCATCACTCCCACAATAAAGTACGAAGTATCATTAGAGAAACCTGTAATGATCGAAGCCCAAGTAAGCAACGTGACTATTTTCTTTTACCCTGTAACTGACATAATGTCCCTTAAGGAATTCTTTAAGCTTCACCCTCTCCTCGAACCGATGATAACCGTTCTCTTGTCCGCAGGTTTACTCCTGTTCACCCTTACATTCGTCCAGACGTGGAACCTTTTATCCCTCGTTTCCGGAGGAGAACTCTGGGAAGACTGGAAGTACACCGTCTATGGTGTAGCATCACTACTATATGCCGGATACGTCACTTTGGTATGCTTCGTGTGGGGAAACCTGAACTCGAATTACTCAATTTTCAACAGTCCAGTTTTCATAATTCCCGTAGTGGCATCTCTCATATCCACACCAGCATTCCTCTTCCTTTCTTTCTACCGCTTTAGGAAAAAGGCGGAACTTTTCATCAGAACAATAGATTAAAAACAGCCAACTTACGAAACACTCTAATAGCAGTAGCTAACAAAAGATATGCTGCTGGAGCCCCAGAAATGTACACTCTCAAGTTTCTTGACGAATGGGTTAAACTTCATGGTGAAGACAAAGAATCTCCATTCAAAAACCGAAATGCTGCGACGCGAGACGGTAAAAAAAGAAAAATGTGTTCAAGCATTCCGCGTAGTTGAGCCTCTTAGTTAACCGAAAATTAACATGTTAATTAGAGGTATGCTGAAACTACTCTACTCACTCCCGCCCAAGCATCCTCCGCTCAATAATCTTGTTTTTAGATGCAATCTCACTGCTTGAGCACGTTGATACGAGCGCTTTCTTTACTACTTCCGCTTTTTTAACTCTTCAGCCTTTCTCTCGAATTCTTCAGCATACACTTTTTCCCCCAGCTCTCTGGATATGACTGCGGCTTTCAAGTAAAACTTTGCTGCTTCCTCAAAGTTTCCCTCTTTCTCCAATATGTCTGCTTGAGCAAGAAGGATACTTCTTTTGCCGTCAAGTTCAGCCTCGGTTTTCTTCTTCAAGTCAGCTAGGTCGGGTGGCATATCCATCGTCGCCTCTCCGGTCACTTCCTCGGATGGCGACCACGAGACTTTCTCGGCTTTGGGACGAGCGAAGCTGACTTCCCTCACAAGAAGTGGGGCTTTCACCGCTAAGTTCACCCAGAAAAGCTTCCGCAAATCAGCGTCCCAGTCGATTCTAAGAATGAAGTCGTTCGGTTCTCCTGAAATCACCACCTGCCCCCAGCTTCTATCAACAACACTCTCATAAGTAGCCTCGAGAGACATCTTCTTTTTGTTGACCTTAACCTTAAACCCGCTTTTTTCCAGCTCCACTGAAAATCGATCCAGCAACCCCTCCAAGTTTGCTTCATTACCTTGAAAACGTCTCTCCCATCCGGGCAACAATAACCCTCCATCAAGCCACAATAACTTAATTAGAAATCTACCTTAAAGCATTAATGCCCACTAAAGATCACGCTCCCCCCTCATATTGGGAAGAGCTGAGTAAACGATTTAATCTGGGTTTCCATGTCTACTGGCGTATTGTAGCTCGTAGTCGTACTCTGTTGTTATGCCAACCTCATGCAGTCTCTCATTGGCTTCCTCTAAGCTCTCGGTGTCCGCCACCTTACTGGCAAGGGAGCTAAGCGAGTGGACGACGTCCGTATCGAAGTAAAACGTTAATGTTGAAAGAATCGAAAGGTTAACTTTTCTCTCTCCCCCCCTTATTTCTACGACTCCCCTTTTCCCCCTCCAGGCCAGCAGGGGGAGCATGCTTGCCTCCGTTTTAACGTACTTTAACGCCTCACTCATCACTTCGACGTCCTCAGGCGTAAGTCCCTTGGCTCCTAGATAACCGCCCCTCTCGGCTATTCTGCTTATTCGCTCTAGTATCTCCTCTGTAGTCAGTTCTCCGTCGCATGAAGGGGCGAAAACTGCCGTGATTGTTGGCACATCAACTTGGTGCAGCGCGGCAAGCATCATAGTGTCTGCAAGCGGGCTTCTCAACCCCACCTCTCCACCTTGAGCTAGCACATCCCCTCCAACGTCGACGCCAACTATGAAGTCCATGTCCATGCGTTTCACAGTCTCTCTAAGCCCCCTAACGATTCCTCTAACTCCTTTCGTAATGTCAACGAGGAGTGTTTTCTTGCCAAGAAACCTTGCCATGTTGCTGCACTGGAAAACAACGCCGTAGCTAGTTTGCGTGCCCCCATTAGCTAGCCCCGTGGTCACAGAAATCCTCTCAACACCTATCACCTCATCAAGGCTTCTAGGTCCAGGTTTAGGGTCATACACTATGCGCTCCCACCCAACACCACCGAGAGTAACCTCAATGCCCAACGACTCAAGGTATCTGCCCGTTGGAAACGCCCCTAA
>JAHAWR010000148.1:0-1029 GCA_018383835.1 Candidatus Jordarchaeia archaeon
CTTATAGATGGATGCTTCAGAGAGCGATCGACGGAATTTGGGAAAACATAACTTGGAAGGAGAAAGTCATCAAGAGGAGAAGGTTGATTCCGATAATTCCAAAGAGCAACGAATTCAAGCGGAACTTAAGGAACTCTTTACTTAGAAACTGGAACTTTTGCGCTCACTACGTTGACTCCGCAATCAAGCAAGCATATTCAATTCTGAAGTCTTGGAGAAGGAATTTTGGATGGAAGAAGGACAAAAACGAAGCCTGTCGTTAAGAAGAAGTTCGTCAGAGTGAAGGAGACGCTGTATTCCTATAAGGACGGTAGGATCGAGATAAGCATTAGACCATACGAAGAGCACTTGGTTTTTGATATTTCAAAGGCTTGGTTCTGGGGTAGAACTAAAGGAGAGATGGGAGAGCTAATTCTTAACGAAAAGTTTCTGATCATTACTTTTAGGTTCAAGCAAAAAACTCAGAACTCAAAAGGAGTGATTGTATGGGACTGTAATGAGAGGAGCCTCGACGGCTTCAACCCAGAAATAGGATGGGTAAGGGTAGATCTTAGAAGGCTCTTCCATATACACAGAGTTTACGAGTTGAAAAGGCAAAGACTGCAAAGTAAGGCTTCGAGGAAGCCATCTTTAAGGAGAGTTTTGGAGAAATACTCAAACAGAGAAAGAAATAGGGTGAGAGATTTTATTCATAAAGTAACGACAATGATTTCTAAGACGTTCAAAGACTACGTCCATGGCTTCGAAGACCTTAAGAAAGAGAAAATGTTCAACAAGTCAAAGAGCTCGCAACAGAAAAATTGCAAAAAGCAATTGGAAAACTATAATCAGTTTAATGAGCTACAAATCAAGAGTCCAGCTTCTAAACCCTCACAACTCAACTAAAAAGTGCTCCAGGTGTGGGATGGTTAATGCCCCGAAAGGAGCACTCTACAAGTGCAAGAAATGCGGATTAAAAATAGGCAGCTTAACGCCTGCTTAAACTTATATCTTCAGGTGGAGGGTCTTTCCCCGTCTCCGAAGCTCTTC
>JAHAWR010000148.1:1102-2198 GCA_018383835.1 Candidatus Jordarchaeia archaeon
GAGGGGCTTTGAGGCTTGTGAACCCCAAAGACTAAGCATGGATCAATACCTATCCATACTTAGTCTGGAACCCGTCCCACAGCATTCCTTTTATCCCACTGTGGGAGAAAAATATTAATTGTTTATTTTCCCACCTATGTATGGTGATAGCATGCTGGTTGCACCAATAGACGGCAAGGGAAGAATAACTCTCCCCAAAACCTTCAGGGAGAAGTGCGGCGGGAAAGTCGTGATAAAAGAAGCTGAGGGATACTTGGAAATACACCCCCTACCAAGCTACAAGGAGTCCAGGGGGAAATACCCCCTAAAGAAGAGGATAGAAGACGTCGAAGAGGACGAAGAAGCCCTTCTGCTGAGGCGAGACTAGAGATGAAGACCATAGTGGCCGACACCAACCTCTTCATTTCTCACCTTGCAGGAGACGAAAACGCTGAATACGCTGACAGAATACTGGAAGAAGCCGAGGAGGGAAGACTGAAAATCTACGCTTCCTCCATAGTGGTTGACGACATCATAACTGCTTACAGGTCTCAGGGATACACCATCAGGCAGGTCGTGGACGTCCTCCGAGCCCTCCAAACCATAACCTTCGAAGTACTCCCCCTACCCGTAAGCGTGGCATTGGAAGCCATGAAAATCTACGAGAAGCATGGGGGAGCAAGAAAACTCCACTACTTTGACGCATTCATAGTTGCAACCGCGAAAATCCAAGTTAAAGCACCAATAGCAACAACGGACAAGTACATACTCGAAAACCAGCAAGAACTCCAAGTCCAAGCCATAGGGTTAAAAGAGTGCGCGGAAAGCCTCTAAAAACTAAATCCCCCCACAAACACCACAATAAGAATGTCCAGCTCTAAGCTCAGCACGAACCTGTGAAGCCCCCTCAATATGGTAAGTGAACCATTAGTTGCTACTTGCACTGGGATCTGTTGCACCCCTCTGCCGGGGGGATTTAAACCGGCTGATGTGAAGCCATCCAGAAACAGGCTTCATAAAAAATGCGGGAGAGGGGAGGAGTGTTTTAGGGCATCGCTAGTCTGCCCGGGTGCATTATCATGTTCGGGTCGATGACCTTCCGTAGCCTTACAAGCAG
>JAHAWR010000148.1:2252-3086 GCA_018383835.1 Candidatus Jordarchaeia archaeon
AGGCCTGTAGTTCAGCCACCCTTTCTCCAGGAAAATCTCGGTGGTGACGCGGTTAACCTCCTGTACGCGTTGTACGTCCTCGGGGTTCGTGTAGTCGAAGCAGACTATCGGCATGCATATGGCCTGCCTGCAGTGGTCGATGCTCGCTATCCACATGACCGGCGGGAAGCCGTATTCTTCAAGCTTCTGGTTGTAGATCTCGGCGAACTCGGCGCAGTCCTTCCAGGGCGTGTACCACGTTATGAAGAGGAACCCGGCCTTCCAGAGTGAGTATGGTATGGCTATCTTGTTGGGCTTCTTGAGCCTGCTGGCTATCTGCTTGGGGTGCAGCTTCCACTCCCTTATTTCGTGCCCTGTCTTGGCGTTGTACTCTTTGGCTAGCTCGTGGATCTTGTTGACGGTGAAGTCGAGCTCCTCCTTACTGTGGCACCATATTTCAAAGTTCATCCACCATTGGGGTATGCCGAGCTTCTTGTAGAACTCGTAGTCGGTTGGAACCTTTTCCTTCGGCCACCTGGTCATGACGAGCGGCCAGTTTCCTCCCTGAACCATCACCAAGTGGTCGGCTATGCCTAGCTCGTACTTGGAGACATCCAAGGTGAAGTCCTGCATGTCATACGGGTTATCCATGCCGTAGGCGACTATTGTCTTGTAGTGTGGATGGGGGACTATCTTTATTGCCAGCTTGGTGACGACGCCCATGGTTCCCTGGGCTCCCAGGAAGAGCCCGTCGAAGTTCGGCCCCAGACCCCACCTGTAGAAGGGCTTTGCTCCGGGCAGAGCCCAGCTTCCCGTCCTGATTATCTCGCCCGTGGGGAGGACGACCTCCATGCC
>JAHAWR010000148.1:3112-3319 GCA_018383835.1 Candidatus Jordarchaeia archaeon
ACCTAGCGGTCACCATGCTGAATCCTCTTTCGAGGGCGTCGCCGACCACTGTCGCTGCTGGCGGTGCGCCGTCGGGAACCGGGGGCGCCCAGTCCGGATAGTATTGTTCAGGGCAATGCGGGTTCACATTGCCTTTCTGAAGTACGCCCAGACCTTGCCGCTTCTTACCCCCGGCTCGAGGACAGCGTACCTAGCGTCCGTGTTGAC
>JAHAWR010000143.1:0-2123 GCA_018383835.1 Candidatus Jordarchaeia archaeon
GCTCGGACATTTTCCTCTTCAGCCATGAGGTCGCCTACAGCCCTGTAAGCCTTCCGTGAGTTCTCCTCACCAAAAACTACTAGGTCGACGTCAGACCCTTCCTTCGCCAAATCCACAAGCATGGAACCCGAGATACCTAAACTGCTCAGAGGTATTCTGGCTCTTCTAGTTATTTCGAGCGCGAGGTAGACGGCTGCCGCCTCCAAGCTACTTTTATCCTCTTTTAAAAGCTGAGAGAGCCTTTTACGAGGATCATAAATCCTTGCTATCCTGCTTCTCGGAACCCCCTCTAAAAACATGCCGAAAACTGGGTCAAAATACAAGTACTCCGGTTTTTTAGCCCCGAGAATTGCGTCCCTCTCCGCAAGCGAGTAAGCTTTATGGTACCTTACTCCTTTCCTCTTCCGATCCCCCCTGACGTCTGGAAAGTAGCGCAGATACGCTATGACCCTGTCTGGTGGATGAAGTAAACCCTTAACATCGAATATTAAGCCGTCAAAGTCCTCTATGAAGAAGCCTTCCACGATCAAGCATCACAGCCAGCCTGAAACTCTTTCTTCAGCTCTCCAACCCTAGCGCGCCTGTAGGCTACGACATTGTGAGGATGAACCGACTCAATGCTTTCCACTCTAACCTCTATGATGGCGTCATCTGAGAGCTGCCTGAGCCTCGTTAAAGCGTTCATTATAATTAGCCTTGCAACATCTTCCACAAATAACGGGTTTAGGTGTGCAAGCCTTACCAGGCTGGCTTCGTCAGGCCTCTTTAGAACATCCTGTATTACACCACTCATAGAGTCCTCGACCACTTTAGCCAGCTCGTAAATGTCTATGCTACTATCCTTCACTTCTACGATAAGTGTCCCCTTGCAACGCTGACTATGAGATGCCAGTGGAACCAGGTCGAGAATCTTACGTATAGTTTCCGTACTCAACGAGAATTCTTCAGCTCTCCTCCTGATGACGCTTTCCGCGTAATCTCTTATTAGCTCTTGAGCGCAGGGACAGGCAGTCATGCCTTCGACATCCACTCCCAAGAAGACTCTCACACCTATTTTTTCTTTTTTCCTCGTGGCCACACCCTCAACGTGCAGCATGTAAGCTTTCTGTCGCTTAACTTCGCTTTCGCTCGCCCTCACGTCAAATACTGCCGGCCCCTCTAGGAGCACTCTCGCCCTATCAGCGTATTCGTGCTTCTCCAAGAGACGCATTAGTATTTTCCTGCAGAGTTCCTCAACGCTTTCAACAGGGGAATATGTTACATCATCCACTATGCTCTCAATGGCCTCACTACTCCTTGAAAGGTGGACCCCCCTTTGCTTCCTAGGCAGATTTATGAAGGCAGATATTTTAGGCGTTAAAAAAACTTCGCTTTTCCCCTTGGCTATTCTAACTCGCTTTATAAGTCCCGTTATGCCGACTTCGTCGAGCGATAATGGTATTCTAGGCATCTCATTTTGAACGTCAGGCAGGCCACTCATTCCAACCACCAAAGACGTCTACATCTTGAACGTAGCTTTTGCCAAGTTTTAGGCATGCCTCAGCTTTCCCCAGCTCTCTGCCGAGGTACATAGCGTGCTCCAGCGTGCTAACCAGCCCTTCCGAGAGAATGGTTTTACCAATGTGCTCAGCACTTTCTCCAGCAAAAAGTCTTTCCCCCTTTGCCCCCCTGTATAACACGAAGACCTTACCATCGTCATGGTTCACCCATATGGTAAAGTACCCTAAGGGGTCAGGCGAATAATCATTACTCTTCATTTCTGGTACGACTTGAACTCCCTCCATGCTTGGGGGCTCAAGGTACTCCTTCTTGCTCTTAGCCACGAAAACCCCCACGCCGAGGTCCTTAGGAGGAGTGGATAGCCTCTTCGCCATATAGGCGAGCTTCCTCGCGGCGACGGCTTCCTTCACGCTTCCACGGCACTTAACGCTGTTCTCAGTGGTCAAAAACACAGCGACACCTAACTCCTGCGCTAGCAACGCTAAAATCACGTTTACCCCAACGCTGTCAGCGTCTATGAATTCAGTTATGTTTCCTGCTCCGAAGAGAAGGGGGGTGATGTCATCCAGCTCTCTAAAGGCAAAGTAGGATTTAAGGGAGCTGGCAAGTCCGGGGTTTATAGG
>JAHAWR010000143.1:2129-3370 GCA_018383835.1 Candidatus Jordarchaeia archaeon
AAGGAGCGGATCCGCCACGACCTTAACCAACCCAGCTTTTCTAGCCTCGTTAACTATTTTAAGCGTTTTTTCCGCCCTCTCCTTGGGACTCTTCGGAATTTCTCCTTCCTTCACGTTAGTTGGCAGAACAGTCACTGCCACGTCACTCGGCAATTTTACTTCCCTAAAGTTGCCATAATCTAAGCTAAGTACCATGTCGGCGCCAGCCTCCACGGCCGCCTCAATCTCCGTAGGGTTTAAGCTGTCCACGCTGACAGGAACTCTAAATTTTTCTCTCACTTCGTACACCAGCTCGGATATTTTACGAGAATTGTCCTCCCCGACAATTGCACCTAGGTCAATCATGTCCGCTCCCGACTCCAAAAAGTATTCTACCCTAGACATCACTTTGCCATAAGGAAGCTCAGGGGCATCAACAATCTCCGCTAAAACTCTCACTGGGCCGTCTACCCCAACGTAAACAGGCTTCACACCTTCTCTTCCCACAGTAAAGCCAAAGCCAGAAACTTCAGGCACATCTATTAGCTTACTCCATGTTTCATCCCTCATCCTAGCAAGAACCACATCCAGCGCCTCCTTCTTCGACAGAAAGTTGAAGTTCTTGAATATCAACGGTATGTCGCACGCGTACCTCGTTCCCTTAAAAACGGGAACGCCAAGTTCTTTTTCGACAATACTGACGTTTCCCCGCATAAGCCCCGGGACGATCAGGACATCATATTTCTCCTTTGAAATCTTTCCTCTAAGGTTTTCCACGAGCATCTGCGGGGTAATCAATGCCGCGACAGAGACTGGCAGAGACACTACATCAACTTTAAGCCCAAGCTCCTTCGCATACTTTCTGACAAGCCTCTCAGCGAGGCGGCCTGTGACCAGTAAGACCCTCAAAGCCCGAGATCCCTCCTCAGACGGGATATTATTTCTTGAGGGTGACTTAGCACGTGGACTCCTTCCATCTCTGAAAGCCTCTTGACGTTCTCTACGTCCACTCTTCGGACGCTGGTCCTAACTCTCCTCCCAAAGACTACAGCTCCATGTGGGCACATGTCGACACATACGAGGCAGCCAACACATTTTAACAGCTGCACAATGGGCTTGCCTTCAACTCTTACCACAGCTTTTTCCGGGCACCTTTCCTCCGGGGAACAAAACGTGCACCCCAAACAAGCGTCTCTGTCAACTATAACAGGCAGTGTGGTCTCTACTTCACCCTCATTATGGTCCGTCGGAACAACGTATAT